>CACZTJ010000001.1 GCA_902784065.1 uncultured Prevotellaceae bacterium
ATCAGCAGTACCACTGATAGTGACACCCGTAGTTTTCACTAAGGCGACACTTTTTTGTTGTGTGGTAGTGGAATTACCTCTGGCTGCACCGAATACATTACCATCGCCATCAGAGCCACTAACACCACTAACACCAATTGTACCACCACTGATCGTGATGCTGGTCGAGCCACCACTGACAATAGCACCAGTATTGTCTGTTGCACCTACCGAACCCATAGCACCGGCACCATAGACGTTACGAACCACCTGACCACCATAAATAAGCACCGTAGTTGTGCCGCGGACGATACCAGCCATTTGATTGTACGTATCTCCTTTACCATCATGTGGATTTGCCACGCCTGTCGGATTAGAATAATACTTATCCGTACCGCAGCCACCGCCATATACATTACCGCGATAAGGATATGCAGCGCCACTATAAGTGATATCGTCAGATGCGTCATTAGGAGTGCCGTTGTTGTCTGTGATGTCGGAACCACTGGCAATACCTACCATACCGCTATGGATGGTCACAGAAGCGTTATTGTATGTATGTCCATTCTCACCACCACCATAGACAGAGCCTTTAATCAACGGAGTAGAAACATTCTCTCCATCATCTTCAGTACCGATGATAACTTCCGTATCATGTACCCATGCCATGTTGTCCTGAATAGCGTCTGGAGCATCGATGTCACCTCGTGAAGAGCCAAAGATCATACCATTCTCATCACCGTCGGTACCAATGGTACCACCAAGAATAGTAATCGTAGCCTTACCAGTGTTTGCTGTAGCAAGAGCACTAATCGCTGCATTGGCATTCTCGCTGGCATAAGTATAAGTACCTACAGAACCGTAGGCACCGCCACCATAGATATTATGGAGAATAGTACCGCCATTGACAGTAACCTCTGTATTACCTTTGACGAGACCAATTCTGACGTTATCACTGCTTCCGAAGCCGCCGCCATAAATGTTGCCATAGGTAGCACCACCTTCGCCTTCTGTTCCGATAGTACCACTATTAACAACGATATTTGTGCTACCATCTACTGATGCCAAAGATCCACCGCCATAAACAGACATCTTCACTTCGCCACCAGCCATCGTTACATGCGGGTTACCTGTAACCGTTGCCGTTGTACCAAGACCACCACCAAAGACATTTTCTGTAACCGTACCATTGTTGATGTTTACTGCAGGATAGTTCTTATAAGCATTTGCCTGATCCTTGCTCGGATTGGTTTCAACTGAATAAGCAGCCTGGTTACCACCACCATATACGCTCTGGTTAACAGTACCGCCATTGATATAAACATTTACCGTATTCTGTGGCGCACCATAGAAATTGTTACATCCAAATACGTTGTTAACAACAGTGTTAGTAGTGCTACCCTTTTCCATCGTCACGGTAACAGGACCATAGACGTCAGCTGAGATAGCTTCCACTGCTGGAGGACCAGCTGCTGCCCTTTGTCCTTCACCACCGCCATAAAGGTTACCATCGATAGTACCACCATAGAAGTTCACCTGAGTGGCTGCTCCACTTGATGCGGTATATGTGACATCTGGAGCTGTGCCGCCCTTGGTGGCATTCACCTTACCCTTAGCACTGCCACCATAGACGTCACCGGTGATGTTGGCATAGCCGACATAATTCGGAGATTCATTGGTTCCTGTATTGGCACCGATGTTCACTGTCACATTGCCAGTGACTGTCGTCGTTTCACCAAGACCGCCACCAAAGATGTTACCGGTGATGTTGATACCCAATGACTGGTATGCCGTACCGATATTCACTTCTGTGTCGCCAACGACATCAGCCGCATTACCACCGCCATAGATTCCTGCTGTCAGACTAATTCGCTCTGGATAATTAACTACATCACTGGGATTATAATCAGGATTAATGAATTGATCGCTGCTTGCAATATTGACACCTTTCTTCTGTCCTTCAGGCACACTTCCATTTTCCTCCTGTTCGCCATCGGTACCAATATCAACAGTTGTCTTACCTGTCACCTTAGCCAAATTACCGCCACCGAACACCTGTCCGATTCTGCCAATGGGGCGGAGGGTATTAGGATTATCATCCGTCGTACCTCGGAACATATTGATTTCCACATGCGTATCACCGATGACTTCAGCCTCGTTGCCACCACCGAAGACCTTACCAATAGAAGTACATGACTCCACAAGCACATCGATGGCATACGGTGCTGGGGTTGTTTGGCCCGTTGGTATTGTATGATCTACTGCCCCTTCTGTTTCTGAGGTATTAGGAACCCAGTTATTACCATCCTTTTCACAGCCGTATTTAGAATAAGGTGCTTTGTTACCACCACCATAGAGTTCACCAATCTCAAGAGGTTTACAGCCTTCCTCCTTGGCAACCACGCTGATTGTACCATTAATACTACCACCAGCATTGTTACCACCGAATACACGCCCGTACTTACCACTCGTTACAACCAACATCACATTGCCATTGATAATTGCATTCTTGGCACCACCATACACAGCATCCACATAGTCCTCGGGCATACATTCCATAATGAGGCTTACATCGCCTGTCATTTCGGCCTCGCTACCAGCACCATAGACATTATTAACATTCAAGGTAGTACAACAGTCGGGCGTAGAACCTTCTGGTGTCTTCGTCTCAACAATGACCTTACGTACATCGCCTAACGTGTTACTGCCACCATAAGCCTCGTTGATAGTACCACCGTATAGTTTGGTGACAGCCCTTCCTCTGCCGTATGAAGGTTTGGTTTCAC
Source organism: uncultured Prevotellaceae bacterium (assembly GCA_902784065.1). Taxonomy (GTDB): domain Bacteria; phylum Bacteroidota; class Bacteroidia; order Bacteroidales; family Bacteroidaceae; genus Prevotella. The sequence goes on from CACZTJ010000001.1 coordinate 2,766, forward strand.
CATTGATATAATAACCCACGTTGGCACCAGGATTGTCTATCAAAGTATTGTTCGGTCCTGGAACCTGACCAGCACCATTACCGCCACCAAATACCTTATCAATGATGTAGGTACCCTTGATGGACACACCTGAGGCAGGCACTGCAGCGGCATTTCCACCGCCATACACATACTGGATGCTGGTCAGATCACAACCTTCAATAAGCACAAAAGTGCTGTCATTAGCATTTGAAGGCACATAGTCAGCCATGTTACCACCACCATAGACGGCATAGACATCATATACGTTGCGGCTGGCGATAGGTGTAGAACTATCACTCTTATTACAACCTATCGTCCTCTTCACATTCACAGTGACAAGTCCAGTCGGTGTACCGTTCTTGTTGTTACAGCCGAAGACCTGAGCCAAGTAGGCATTATCAGTATACGTACGGTCAAATTCGGTTCCGTCCAACAATACATGAACGACTCCAGCAGCAGGCGCATGCTTGGCTAACGTACCCTCTGGAGCAAGGCTGGCGTCAGTATCATAACCGCCACCGAACACATTTCCATATATTTTATTGGCATAAAGATTCACATCGACATCTCCTATCGTACCATTCTCTGAACCACCATATACGTTACCGTAGATGTTGGCAGTTCCTGTATAAGTAGAGCCACTCTTCGTTCCTACATTCAGCGTGGTCGTGCCTGAAACAGAGGTGTTTGCACCCTTACCGCCACCGAACAACACGTTGGGAATGGCATCCATCGAAGCAGGAGCTGATGCGAATGCCGTACCCAAAGTACCACCTGTCACTGTCACTGTCGATGTGCCACCCACCGTGCCACTGGTATTACAACCGCCATAGACGGCACCCAGCACTGTTCCATCTGACATGGCTACCAGCGAACCACCTACGCCGGCATTGTTACCGCCGCCATAGACGTTACCTGTACCTGCAACGAGTGAGCCTTCATTGAGCGTTCCCACCGTGCCAGCCAGAATATTGACAGTTGGCGTACCACCATAGGCAGCCAGGTTACCACCACCATAGACGTTACCGCCTACATTGTTGTTGATATTCACCGTCACTGTACCCTGAGGAGCACCATTGACATTATTACAGCCGTACACATCGTGAACAGTACCACCGTTGACGGTAACCGTCACTGCACCGTTGACAAGGGCTGCGATGGCTGATACTGCTGGTCTTGCCTCGTCCACATCGGTAGTGGCAGGATCGTCTAACACTGCCTCAGCTGCTACTTGTCCCAGACCGCCACCATAAATACTTCTTACAGTACCACCTGTTATAGTTACTTGAGTGGCATCACTTGCGCTTGTGCCCACGTTAGCCAGCGCGCCGCCACCATAGACATCATGAGTAACTGTTCCATCAATTATATTAACAGTCGTGCTGCCAGTGACATTAGCCTCGTTACCACCACCAAAGATGTTGTCCACTGATGAGTTGGCCTTTCGCAGATTAACTACGGTATTGCCTGTTACCTGGGCCAGATCGCCACCGCCATACACATTACCAGTCACTACAGCTGCGAAATCAGCGGGTTGAGTCGTTGAAGTATAATTGGGGTCTGCTGTGCCATCAGATAAGTGTGTGAGGTCGTATAAAAGGGTTCCCGATGTTGTAAGGTCGCCCATCGTTGTAGCATCATAGCCGATATTGACTTGCGGACTGGCTGTCACCGTAGCCGTTTCACCCTTTGCACCGCCGAACACATTGGCCACAGTACCATGGATGAGGTTAACCACTGGTGAAATGCGCTCAGTTTCACCCTCTTCTAGCGTATAGGTCGGAGTGTAGGGAGTTACGTTGCCTGCGCCATAGATATTACCGTCAATAGACAGGGCACAAGGGAGACCATTGTCAAGCACGTTGACGGTAATCTTACCACCGATCCTACCATTGATGTTGCTACCACCGTATGCATTTTCACTAATGTTTCCGCCATAGAGGTTCAGGGTGACGTTGCCAGAAATATCGGCTGATGCTTTCTCTTTCTCTTCATTATCAGCATTTGCATCTGCAATTTTACCCTTCGAGCCGCCGAATACATTTTTAAAATCACCACCATAAACGTTTAACGTCACATTACCATTGATATCTGCCTGGTTGGAGCCGCCATAGAAAGTACCGATGGTAATGTTATCACTACAGGTCAGCGTGGTGATGACATCACCAGTCAGATCCGACATGTTTGCACCACCGAACGACTCGTTAACCTTTAATAGACATCCCCTCTCACTTTCTATGGTTAAATCCACGACACCAACATTACCCTTAGTATCACTACCACCGAAAATCTGATTAAAGAGACCACCTTTAATCTCTGTCTTCGCCGTACCATAAATATTGGCTCCAGGATTGTCATCACCAGCTCCGTTACCACCACCGAACACATTATAGAAACGTCCGCCTTCAATGATGACGTTGGTATTCGCAGAAATAGCGCCCGTACCAACATCGGCTGCATTACCGCCGCCATAGACGGCTTTCACCGTGTTTTCTTCACAGACATAAACGTGAACCGTGGTGCTGTGGCGATTACTACCCTCAAGTGCTACGGGCGTATAGTTTGCCAGATTTCCACCACCATACACCGCTTGGATAGCATATCGCTTTTCACTCTCGACATCTAAATCCAGATCTTCAACATCTACTTCTGTGTCATATTGATATTGGTTATTGTCGTCGCCAGTACTAGAAATATGCGCAGTTTTATAGACATTCACAAGGACATCCCCCTTTGGCGTTCCGTTGGTGTTGTTACAGCCAAAGACAGAACCGTTGATGGTGGCATTACCATAAGTTATCATGACACCCTCTTTCACCTCGCCTGTACCGATGTTGACGGTGATATCGCCATAGACATCGGCTGCATGGGTGGCGGTACCCAAGCCGCCACCATAGAGGTTACCATTCAAGGTGCCACTATAGAAGACTACGCTTGTCGTCTTGTCAGCTGTGGCTGAATATTCAGAGCCAGAGCCTGTCGTATTCACAAGCCCCTCTGCCGAACCACCATAGACATCACCCCAGATAATGGCATCGCCAGAGATGGTGGGAGTTGTTGCTGGTGCAACAGCAGCTGTCATCGCACCGAGCTCCACCATCACACTACCATTGACAAGTGTCTCATGACCCAAGCCGCCACCGAAGACCAATGTCGGGAAAGTGGCTGGGGCGTTTTCCCAAGCCGTGCCGATCGTACCGCCGGTGATTGCTACCTTCGTATCACCGCTCACGGTGCCACTGGTGTTACAACCGCCATAGACACCGGTCTTCACATTACCGGCCATGATCTTTACCTCCGTACCAGCAGTGTTTTCCGTACCGGCCTCGTTACCGCCACCAAACACGTTGCCCACGAAAAGACGGGCATTTTCGCCTGCCGTCATATTGACCTCCACCTCTGCCTTCTCCGTAGCACGATATGGATTATAGGCAGCCTGGTTGCCACCGCCAAAGACAGCTGCCACGTCGATAGACTGACCATCTACAGCGGCAGTCTTCTGTACCAACACTTTTACGTGTCCCTTCGGTGTACCGTTGATATTATTGGCACCGAACACACGACCGGCACCAGTACCTATCTGTGTACCAGCAACTGTTACCAAAACATCACCATATTCCGTGGCAGGTTTAGCCTCCAAATAGCCCTCTGTAGCAGGTGTTCCAGATTCAAGCCGTCCAAGACCACCACCATAGGCATCACCCTTGATGGTACCACCCGTCAAGTTGACTTTTGTCTCTCTCTTCTTGTAATAGGTGCCTGAAGAAGCAGTGCCCGTTGCTGGGGTATAAGTATAGGGCGCAGATGCTCCTGCCCGTGTAAAATATCCTGTTAAATCTGTTTCTTCACTGATTGTAATTTCAATATATGGGTCATCCGTTAATGCCGAACCATCCCAGTTGTCGGTATTTGTATTCGCCAATGCGCCGCCGCCATATACATTACCATGGTTGGCATCTATCGTTTGGTCACCAATCTGACCGGCTTTGATGTTCACCTCTACGCTGCCTTGAACGTCAGCGAGGTTACCGCCGCCATAGACGTTACCCTTCACCTGAACTTGTGCCGAGGCATGCCCAGCCATCATCAGGCTCATCAACAACACTGCTACTATCAGTCTGAATCCGTGATTATGTATATGTCGTTTATTCATTGCTCGAATCTATTATATTCTATCTAACACCTTGTGAGGTTATTGCTCAATGTTTACTATCGTGCTGCCTTCTACTTTACCATTATTACCACCACCAAAGACACTGCCATTGACAGTAGTGTTGCCCTTCAGGGAGACGGTAACGCTGTGACCTGCACCTGTGACGGCAGATGCGTCACCACCGCCATAGACGCTACCCCCAACGGTGGTGTTCCCTTCCAAACTGAGGTTTACGTTGCCATCGACAGCTCCCAGGTTGTCAAGAGGTATCTCGGTGTAGAAGTAATCATGATCTTCGCCTTCTCCAGCAGCTGTGATGGGGGAAGCTGTTGAACCTTTATCGTGGGTCCAATAATAAGTCGTAGAGGTGCCATCCGTCTGAGGCTTGATCATACCAGTGTTAACGTTGGCTGAAGGAGGCGTCTTGTCCTTGGTGCTGATAGACACCGTACCTGCCGAGGCAGAATAGCCAGCACCGAATACTGAACCGTTCACAGTACAGTCGATGAGCGTCGATGTGACACTGCCGTTGACACCACCAAGGAAGCCAGCACCATAGAAACTGGTGTTGATGGTGCAGTTGGTCAACTCACTTTTAACATTGCCGGTATTGGTGGTGGCAAACTGGGCAGAATAATAGTAGCTACGGTTTACAACTTTCCCCGCCTGGTCACCAGTAGAGGTGTTGATGACTTCAATATCATAGTCAGCTTCATAGCCTTGAGCCGCACTGCGGTATGTATTTGGGTGATAATTACTGTTGATTTTATCAGACCAATCACTGACTGGTGCACCCGTTTCATCAGTGCTGACATACTGCACATAGTTGGTACCTCCGTTGCCAGCACCGAAGAATTGGTTAAAAGTGGTATTAGTGGCACGGGTGGTTACTTTCTTACCCGATACCATATCACCGAACTTCGGACCACCGCAATATTTGCCAACGGTGCTATTGTCAATAACCACATCAATGTTGCCTTTCACAATTTTGTAAGTATCACCATCTGCTTGGGACATCACACCACCGCCATAGAACTCATCAATCAAAGCATGATTGATGCGCCAGGTGACATCACCCGATATGCCCTCCTTATAAGCTGCAGCAACTATGCCAAAGTGACCACCGTCGATATAGCAATGGGGGTTGTCGTTATAGGGTGAAATACCCTCATTGTAGCCGCCAGTAAGGTAGAAACTGGTAAAGTCTCCGCCAAGCGCATTGACAGCACAGTGACGCGTTTGGTACTTGGCTGCACTATTGACATGGGCGCCAGGGGTGAACGATGGCATGACAATATGACCGCCAAGGATGACGTAATTGATATGTTGATTGGTTTCTTGGTTACGGCCACGGCAGTACTGGTCATAGATTCCGCCATTGAGAATGACAGGACCTTCATCACGATCTTTAAGCTCAAACTCAAACTGTCCGAAGCGGATAAAAGCGGTCTCAGTAACCTCAAAATGCCCCTTGGAACGATAACAACCAAGGGAGAGGAAGTAGGTAGAGCCATCCAGTTTCTCCGCAATACCCAACTCCACCACAGGGAGGAAGTCAAAGCGTATGGGAGCGATGACCTGACGTTGCATTTGATAACCGAGCTGCCATTCAAGGCAGTAGTCAGGCTCTTCGTCGAAGTCGAGATCTACGCTCATGATGGTAAAGCCGCGCGTGTCTTGGGAAGCATGTTTGAAATCGTTTTTACCAACCGACTCCTGCACATTACCAACAAGTACAAGAGCATAGTCATAGACTGTTTTTTTTGCATCAATATTTGCAGCGGTCAGCGCATCACTTAATTTTGTAGTGCTCTGAATGGAGGCGTCGTTGACATTGTTGACGCGTGTGCCAGTTGGAGCAAAAGCAGCCCCTGTATTACCTGACGTAACATTGACTCTGTCATAGTACCCACCATCATTTCTCACATAGATGGCTTTACCCCAATAGGCTTCGATAGTGATAGCCGTGACACCATCAGGAACGTAGTAATATCCACCTTGCGCAAAGACACGACCAGAAGTTCCGTAAAGGTCTTTTTCTGTACATTTGCGATCAGCAAAGTTGTAGCCGGTTTCCCAGTTTGGGACAAATTTATTGTAGGTAACAGTACCATCTGTTGTAACAGCAGTCACTTTCCAACCTGTTACCACCTGATCGGTGTAATTTCCAGCATATTTCTCAGCCCAGGTATTACCATTAGGATTTCCAAAGACCGTATTGTAGTAGGGCAACTGCACTTTATGATAGCCATAATCATAGCGTGAGGGATCCATGTCGGTGATGGGCAGGTCAATCGTCTGGTCTGCGGCATCCTTACCCGACTTAACAGTAACCGTCAGAGTGTTTGTGCCACTGGGATAGCCGTTAATGATGGAAGCATATTTACCGAAGGGTTTCAATATAGGATAAGGGGCGAGACCGGGGTCAACTACCCACTTATACATCAGTGAGGCATCCTTGGAAACAGCTTGTACCTCATCGGTCGTCAATGTGCTCGGTGCCACGTCGGAACCTACCCACCAGCCACAGAGTTCACGGTTACTGTTCAGTAGGCTGCGATGGAACTCCACCTGCGTAAGATAGCGCTCTTCGGCAGGGAAGGAACAATTGTAGGCTGTTGGTTCACCAGAGGAAGTCGTGAAGGAGGATCCGCTTCTGTAGTAATTATAACTGTTGATGCCAGTGGCAGCAGCATTGGTAATCAAAGTGCCGCCATAGACGCCATACTGATTGGTGCCACCTGTGATGTTGCCATAGAACATACAGTTGACAATGGCAGTGCGGAGGTTTGCGTACTTACTAGCAGATTCAGCGGCAGTGCTTGCAAAGGTGTTCTGTCCCACAATGCCAGCTGCGTAAGTGGCGGCACTTACATCGGCATAGCTGTAACAGTTGATGACGCGTGAGTCATCTTGAAGGCTACCTACAATACCACCGGCACAAGCACCGGATGTGCTAATGGTGGGATGTGTGCCACTAGGGAATTCTGGAGAATTCGGAAGGATTCCACAGTTATAAATACGGCTGTAGCCCTTGGCAACGCCTGCGATAGCACCTACATAGTCATCCGAAACCTCACTAAAAGCAACGCCCTGAAGCGTGACATTCTTCACAACACCCCCATTGACAGTCTTGAAAAGAGGTTTGGAGAGTCCCATAAGGATGCATGTGCCACCGTCGAAAGAACCACTGAATTCTTGAGTGACAGAAACACCGTTGAAGTCGAGTGTACCGTTAGCGATGACCTTATAGTGCTGGGAGGCTCCGTCTTCTGTATTCACTTTCTCGGAGAAGTCGGTTACATCACTCGGGAACTCGATGGTATAGGGATTCTCAGCTGTGCCTTCACCACCCATACCTGTCGTCAAATAGACACTGGCCACGGAAGAGTTATCGTAGCCCGTTGCCACTGCGAAAGCCTTGATGGTGGCAGGCAGGGTACACGCTATTGTAGTGCCAGAAGTCGTGCTGCTGCTCGAAGTGGTGGGGGCAGAACCATTAGTAGTGTAATAGATGGTGACACCTGAGGCTGGGAATGGACAGGTGACCTTAAAACTTCCATTACTAGCGCGGACAATGACAGGATCTTCGCACTTCAGGGTCACTGTACCACTGCCAACCCCAGAGGTGATCATATTCTCCTTGACGGCGATGGCCTTGATGGTGACACCGCTGACGTTCTCCCGCAGCGGAGTTGTATATTGGCTACGGGTATCTGAGATAGTTGGATCACTACCATCAATCGTATAGTAAATAGTAGCGCCAGGTGTCGCTGAGGTGATGGAGATGGCATTGCTACCGTTGTTCTGGATGGTAGGTGTAGCCACTTGAATGATCTCCAGTGTGGCGACATCAGAGGTAGTGAAGACGGCATGGGTAACAATGGCTTTCACTGTAGTGGGCTCTGTGACGAGGAATGGTTCTGTGTATTCAGCACTCCCAGTAGTTGGCGTGTAACCATTAGTTGTATAATAAATGGTGCCACCAGAGGTAGGGAACACACTGTTAATAGAGACCATTGAGGTGCTACTGTCATAACTGATGGCCGGCGCTATACATGGGACAGGTTCAACTGCTTTTTCCGCTACCCCAGTCAATACCACACCATAGCGTTCAATCACAACCTTGAGAGTGCAAGATTCAGTTACCTCATAGCCATCGGCATCCATAGTAGGGCTGTTGGCATCAGGTTCAGTTCCATCAGTGGTATAACGAATGTTGTAGCCCTCAGCCAGTCCGTTGTTTTCTGTAACAGTTGCTCTACCAGTTGATGATGACACCTCGTTGATGGTGGGTGCAGCGAGCAAGGCTTCTTCAAGATGCCATATAGAACCACGGTCTGTTGCAGAATTAAAGACACCAATCAGACCTGCGTTGTTACAATCGCCTCCATCGGCATGATACAGCTCCTTATTACCACCAGACGGGTTGAAGTATCTATTACCGGAACTGAGATTCTGAGGGCGAAATGTTGTATTACTGTTTTCAATATAGAATTTAGCTATATCAACGTCATCGGGATTGGCAAGCGTTTCCAAGTGAATAACTTTTCGGTGGTTTTTAGCTGTACAATCGGGGGTTTTTTGATATACAGCATATTTACCAGTTAAGACATGGATGAGGAAATATGTTCCACTGCCAGCAGATTTTATGATCCATGCCGAGTTAGCATCTCGATTGGTCTTAAAAGTGGTCAGGTATGGCTTTCCCGGATCTCCGTCCGAAACGTCATAGTTCTCTGAATAGTAAGCGTCTTTATAGTCTGCCAATGCGGGATCCTTCGCTGGCACCATATAGAATCTTTGATCCGGCGTGCTCGTACTATAAGTAAAGGTTTCTTTTTCTAGAGCTTTGTCGCTGGCAATATACCATAAACCGGCCTGTCCCCAGGCACCATTCATCCCGCCGCCGAGGATCATCAGCAGCAATACGAGGGTATAGCGCAGCAAGTTTGCGCCACGGTTGTTTATCATCTTGATCGTTCCTATCATCTTGATCATATCTCGCATCATAGTTGTTTACTATTTATCAATTTTTTTAATATATCTTATGTTAATATTCCTGAGAGAACCAAAGCAAGTAAACGGGATCTACAAATCGCAAACTTCCCTGTTTCTCCTCGATAATATCCTTGTCCTTTAATATCTTCTTGTTCTTGCTGATGGTGTTGGGATTACCCATAGCATATGACTTCTTCGTCTCTATCGACGACAGTTGCCGCACTCCGTCTTTAATGGCTCTTAGCATCTCTATCTGACTTGGAGCCAACGACTCTGTGTCGCTCAGGAACATCGGTGAATTAGTGTTGACCACCTGTCGAAGGCCATATTGATAGGCAGCTTCAGTCACCTCGTCAACAGTTGCATTCCAGATGAAATAACACAGCTGCTGAAGATACCATGAATGACATTCCACCTTATCACATATCTGACTGGCAAATGCTTCTGAGATATGCTTGCCAGACTTCTCAAACGAGTCTATGATAAATGGCATCCACTCCGACTTGGGTATCTTTTCCATGAAAAGCATCGGCCCGAAGCGGTAAAAAGGTGAATTGGAGTTGTTGAAGATATCCATCATCATGTGGCGCTTACTGCCGTACATACAATATGTAACATGCTGTTGCTGCTGCCAGGCAGAACGCATCTTGCCCTCCATATTCTTATATTCCGGCAAGTTGGCCAACTGCTGGAATTCGTCTATACAAACGATAATCCGAATGTTCTTTGCCTGGGCCAGGGTCTCTGGCAGACGAAGAATATCCATCTTGTCTTGCTCCCCAGGTGTAAACTTCACATCGAAAGCCATGAAATTGGTGACATCGTCCTTGATGACGACCTGAGGGACAACGCCCGTCAGGAATTTCTTGGCATCCTGAATACGCCGTTCCAACTTGGTCGAAGCACATGCTATCACCTGACTGGCAAAAGTCCTGTAGAACTCAGATTCCGAGCCTATGCTAAAGGCATCGAGGAAACAGACACGTATGTCTTTTTGCTCGTTCTGCAACTCTTCCATCGCAACTTTTACAAGCGAAGACTTTCCCCATCGGCGTGGCGATATCAACATCACATTGATATGCGAAGATAGGAAGCTCTTCAGTTGAGCCCTATCTTCCACCCTATCGACGAAATTCTCCTTGGTGGCAAGTGTTCCGTATTGAAATGGTGCATTCATAACTACCTATATTTATAGTCTGATGCCTTGAAGACACAACATGTTACCCTAAGGTAAGTTACCCAAAGGTAACTCGCTGTATTTCTTAACATCTTTTATCATTATCTCTATGTTATTTATTCCCATAAATATTGCAAAATTACGTCTTTTCTACAAAACTACCAAATTTTTAACATAAAAACTCACCTAACGGACAAGGACTTTCTTGGTGTAACGGCCATCGGTGGTACGGACGATATAGACACCTGTGACGGCGATGTTCGTGTTCACCGTCTCGCCTGGCTGGATGGTGAAGGTTGCCAGGGTGACACCTGCCACGTTGACGATGTTCACCTCCTTCTCTTCACGGAGGTTCGACTTGACGACAACCACCTTCGTGCCACCGTTCACGATGAGGTCCTCGAGTTTCTCTTCCTCCTGGATCGGCTCATTCTTCTTGATCTCCGAGTCGTTATCGTCGAAGATGATGTACTTTGCAGCAGCATGGACACCCTTAGCACCACGGGCACCAGCAACACCGCCTTCCTTGAAGAAGAACGGCCTGAAGGCAGCCTGAGGCGTAGGATCGCCCGAAGCCGGCACCTTCTTATAGGCACTACTATTGCCATCGTAGTTCGAATACAGCGTGTAGTAGTCCGTACCAGCCTTGAACTTCTCGTTCAGATAGCTGGGGCAGAAGGTGTATCCATTATATGTCACACCAGCCTTCTCAGTGTCGCTCACAGCAATAGTAATGCCAGGATTCGACGCGAAGGTGATGGTCTGCTTGGGCAGTATTCCAGGTTTCGGTGAGTAAGTGTTCTGTGGATCGAAACTACCACTGAGGTCGAACTCATAGTAGGTGACACCTGGGAATCCGATGATATACGGTGTGGCTCGCGTCAGCAGATTATAGTTCGGATATTGGCGATTGTCATTCTCATAATAAGTCTGGTAGAAATCCTGATTTCTATCTTGGTGAGATGCAGCATAGTAATAATAGTCCCACAGGAAGGTGTTGCGGACGGTCTTATTAGGCGTCATCTTCTCACCATCATCCGCCAACGGATAGGTCATCCGTGCCTTCTGGATCTCCGTATCGCCCTCGACGCCAGTGATGTCACGATACTGTCGCAGCCAGTATTCATGGCCGATCTTTGTTCCTGTATCGTTCTTGCTCACCGCACTGCCATCGTAGAAGTGGGTGATCTCACCCTTCGTCTGGGTGGTGACGAGTTCAGCGCTGAACGGCAGGCTGATGGCACTCCATCCCTTCTTGCGATCGACAAACTCATCGTTTTCAGGTGTGCGCTGGTACCACATACGCTTAACATCAGCAAACTTGTAGCTGATCGGCGCATTGAAGTCGTTCTTATCCACAAGGAAGTGGTCGTTCTGAGCCATATAGTTTCCGCCTGTCAGCACCACGGCATGTCCGATGATGTCACCTACAGCTTGGGCGGCCACCGTGCGATAATAGTCGTGGGTTTCCGTATAGACAGGTTCCGGCAGAGCTCCCGTTACTGCTCTATTGGTCATCGTGGCTGCATCTGTCTCATCCTCTGTGGCATCTGGCGTGTAAGCCAACAGGTTCTGCGTCAGGTCGATATTATGGAAGTCTGTCAGTCCGTCGTTGTCGAGCAATGGCGGATAGAACTTGTCTTTCTTAACACCTGCCATACCCAGTGCGTAGCCGCCGTCGAGATCACCCTTGCCACCGGTAAAGTCGATAGCCGTCATGTCAGGATAAGCCGTATGGTCTCCGTCACTCGACTGGGCAGCGAAGTAGGCATCCGGGTTGTAGTAGGCTGTACACATCACAGAGTCGCGGAAGTATGCCGGTGCACGATAGACACGGTTAACGCTGGATGCCACCTTCGACAGTCTGCCATTGTTCTTATTGATGTGTGCCGGCAGATTCTGGTGTGCCATTCCATCTCCATAGCCATAATGCAGTCGTTGTCCGAAGAACAGGTAGTCATCGGGCCAGATGGGATAGTAGTAGCCAGTGTTCTCTGTCTGACCGCTAGGCATATAGAAGCGTTCATTATCCGTATCAGGTATGACACCCTCGGCATAGATAAAGTCACCATCCGCATAGCGGTCCTCCACATAACCGACATTACCATAATAATTGTTCTTGTCCTCAGCCTTTGTCGGGTACCAGGCTTTCTCACGCTTCGTTATCTGCTTATCATCGACAGTCTCCGTTGGCAGCGTACCATCAGCATTGGCCTTGAAGTAATAGTATTCCTCGCCTGATGTTGTCTTCTGATCGTGATAGCGCTTGTTCAGATAGAAATCGTTCAGGTCGAAAGCCACCTCACCATTATAGAATGACTGGTCGGGCATCATGCGGGCATTGCCTTGAGTACAATTATCAGTTCTGTAGAGGCTACTATTACTCTCTGGGTAATAGCAGTTCACCACCTGCTTCCACTTGGAATCTGCAGTCGGATTGCCGAAAACAGCGAATGGGGTAGTTCCCACAGTCTCATTGCTGGTCTTGATCCAACAACTCTCCACGTAACCAGTACCCGTATCCACGATACCAGCCGTATTGAACGTACCGGTGACGCCGAGGTTATAGATTGCGCCGCACAGTTTGTGGAACAGTGAGTTGTCGAGGCCACTGATGGTATAGCCGTCACCATGGAGGGTACCCTCAAAGCATTGAGCATCGGTACCGATAGGCGTCCACGATCCACTATGGTCGATATCCGTACGCAGGAAGAACTCCAGGTCATTGCAGCCTCTTACTCTATTATTCAGCAACGTATGACCTACCAGATGGCTATTAGCAGGATCTATGGCTCCAGTGATCTTTCCGTCTTCGACGGTATAGCCTCCACCGGAAGCGCTGACTAAACTCAGGTCGAAGAGATCCTTCAGCTTGTCGAGTCCGTTCTCACTGCTCGTACTATAGTCATTGATATAGATCTTCGGCATAGTGACTCCTTCCTTATGTACATTCTTATGATCGATGTAGTAGTGGTGGGTCGTGGCATCCATCACCTTCTTCAGGTCGTGATAGTTAGCCACACTCACTGGCACGTGGTTCGAGTAGGTCTTACCGAGATAAGTCTTGGCATAGTAGGCCACATAGTAACCGTTCTGATAATAATACAGCAGGTCGGTAGCCGGCGTATATTCCACGCCATTGCTATGGCTTTCGGCATCGGCCTTCGTCTGGAACAGCTCCCAGCCACTACCCGTCAACTCGTAGGCACCTGGCGTCACGTGAGGATCCTGCAGTCCGACCTTCGAGCCAGGCAGAACAATCTGCGGTGCCTGAATATCCTCTACACTTGGCACACCGCTCTCGAACTTGACATGGATGTTCACCACATGGCGCTCGCTGACAGGCGTGATGTTACCGTGCGTATCGCTCTCCTCGTAGTCATACTGATAGATGACGGTGATAATCTTGTCCTTCGACAGGTTGAAGATGTCCGACTCGCGACTCACATAGAGCGTTGAGGTCTCCATGGGTGAGATTCCGTGGATGGTGAAGTTCCTCTGCATGTTGGGCAGAGATGAATAGCCATTATAGCCCTCTGTTGCTTCGGTATTTGCAATGACGGTGCCGACTGGTACATTGCTACCTGAAGCATATGTATCTCCACTGATACTCCTCACAGGATAATTAGCCACTTTATACTGCTCACGACAGTAGTAGTAAGTTGCGTTCACATCAGTTGATGGGAAGGTCAACGTTGTAATGTTATCCTTTTCAGTACTACTCAAGCTATTATAAGTCTCTGCATTGAGCACCGTACCTACAGCATAAGGCGAAGAACCATACTGGAAGCTCGTATTAACAACATATATTTTATACTCTCCATTCACTAATGTACCATCCTTCACGATGATGCCTGAATAGTGGCGCTGCTCGTTGGGCAACTTTTCATACTCTTCACGAACGAGCTCATCACCCTTCACAATCGTTGATACAGATTCTGAGGTGCCATTGCTATGTTTCACCTTTAATGTACCCGTGAATCCCGTCAGACTTGACTCATTATTATAGGTAGCCGTATAATCAACAGGCGTGATGAGAGAATAGTGGGCTGGATTGAGATTTGCTGCATCATATGTACCAGCAACAGCATCATACTGATACTTCTCGCCTTCAGCATGTTTCAGTGTACCATCCGGATTCTTGCTGTAAGACGGGTCGATCAGCAGGTCGAAGGCATCGTAGTTGAAGATGAACTGATTGCGGTCTGTTTCCGACATCGAGCTCCATGCCTCCAAGCCACGGTAATTCTTACCAGCCTCGTAGAATCTTCCTCCATAGAGATTTTTGTTCGTTTCGGTGACGGCAGTTGTGCAATAGTAAGCAGGCTGGATCAGATTTGTAATATCCTGCTTCAAGGCGAACAACGACAAGAGCTCATTCTTATTCTCCTCCGTAAAGTCCTCCGTAATGCTCAGCGCCTTGATTTCTGCTTCTGTCAATTCACTTGCACCCGACGATATCGCATTCATCTTGCCATTAACCCGTGTGAGGTAACCATTCTTCTCGCTCTCCGTCATCTTGGTATTGAGGGTGATAAACTCAGTCTTATCCAACTGGATAGTCTTGGTGACGATATAGGCTCGTTCCACACTACCAGTATAGCTGGATGCTTCTGCTTCTGGCATAGCAAAGCCTTGATTCAACACATCACCAGAAGATGTCGTAATGGTCTGCGTCACGAGGTAAGCAGGAGCGAAGGTGGCCTGATTCGTAGATGGCTTATGAGTGTCCATAGCCTGATAGGTCGTTTCCACATCCTGCGAAATCAGTTCACCCAGCTTATATTGCTTCTGTCCGAGCACCGCACCTGTATTTGAAATGAGGCGGTAGGTTGGTCCATCTTCGAAGTTATCACCACCAGTCTGGTTCTTTACAGCCGCATCTTTCTGCGTGTACCAGGTATTCCACTTCTCCGGGTTGTTCACCCTATAGGTCAGCATATAGCCCGTATCGTGGCTCATGTTGTTGGATGGACGGAAGAAGTAATTGAAGTCCTTGAACTCATCGGTCTTGTAATTTCCATCTTCATCCTTGAAGGAGACAATAGGTAAGTCACCAGTACCCTTAATGGTGCTATACTCCGACTTCAGCAGCACGGTGCCAGCCGTGTATGCTGTTTCACCAATCTTACAATCTTCCTTGACATAATACGTATCCTCAACGAACAGCTCCTTCTCCGACTTTGACAACAGATACCAGTCCCAATAGCTGATAGGATCGTTCTTGTAATAGGTCGTTTCTCCGAAGGTCAGTTTCTGCTCATCATTCAGCGGATTACCTAATGAAGAATAGTAGGCATACATGTTAGGACGCACATCGAGCAGCTTCATCGTACCGTGGGCAGCTGCAGCGATGGTAAGCGGGATCTCCACCGTCTCGCTGTAGGCATTCGGTGCACCGGTATAGGCAGAGATATACTGGTCATAGACATAGACCGAGCCCTTGATGTACCAGTAGTGGGCAGGCACGCCGTCGGAGCCGTCAGGATTCTTGTAGTTACCCATATAGCGGTTGCTGATATTGTAGCAGTCGTCGATAATGGTCTGCGTACTATGTACGAAGTTACCGGAGGTCTCCCACTCCACACGGGCTCCCGTTGCGTCATCATAATCGAACCACTTACGGGTGACGGCACCTTCATTGAGTGCAGTCAGCGTGGTATGTTTCTTACCTGACGGTTTTGCCAGCCTATGCTCGTTCTTGGCATAGACGAAGCCACCACCCAAGCCTGTCTGCACATTGATCAGGTCGAGCTCCACGACACCAGTGATGTAACCCCAGTCTTTCTCATACAAATCATTACCGGTACTCTTTTCTGATGTCAGTTCCAGATAGACACCCGAAGCCAGAGCCACCTTGTTGAAGCTGGTACCGTTGTTACGCTTACGCTCGTTATGATACTTCGCTTTCCAAGCGTAATAAGTCAAGTCGTCACCTATCAAATTACCATCTTCATCCTTCTCCGGTCCATAAGTGCCCGTATCGGTATTGTCGGTCCTACGCTTGTCTGGGCTACCAGCTTCTGTAGGTTTATTAAAGTGTACATCACTGGTCAGGGCACCCAGGAAGTTCACTGTGTTGTAGATACCGAAGTAGTTGCCGTGGATGGCCTTGTCCAGGTTTTGATAGTCATCAGGATCCTGGTCTTCAATGCTAGCCGCTGCCGTTTTCCCAGCCTTTAAGGCCAGGTCACTGGAGATCACCGAGTGCTGCTGGTTCAGCGACACCTCGCGCACACGGTTGATGGTATAGTTCTTGTAGTCCACAATCTCCGGCACACGATCCTGTGCACCCTGTAGCACCATTCGGCTGCCAAACACGCCACAGAAGTCGGCACGCTGGATGCTGTTCATCAAGCGACCGGCATATACGGGCAGTACACCACTCTTTTTCCAATAGTTAGTTCCCTCTGCCGTGTTGGGTATCCAGGTGTCTCCATCTTTAACAAGGATGGCTTTTCCATTATCATCCAATACGGAAACATAGGTTTTATTAGCCCCTTCTCCCGTAATGATCAAGAACTGCGCCATCAGGTCGTCGGACGTAATTGTTGAAGCCTTGGGATGCTCAGGGCTTTCCTTATAATAACTATTACCGTCTTTATCCTTACAGTTTTTTAAGCAGGTATATTTCAGCTCGTAGTATGCAGCCTCTCGGGCTGGAAGATCTTCATACTCACCAATACTGATTTCTTTCGCAATGGTATAGTAGTCGGTACCATAGTTGGTGATATTCAGCTCACGGTAGCCATCAACCAGCGTCAGGTTACCATCGCCATAGAGGCCACCGGTATAACCTGTACCCAAGGTGATGAGGTCGCGGTGATAGACATCGTTGATGGAAGCCGTGGCATTACCAAACACCGACGGGGTGTTAGCATGGGCAGTGGCCAACGTAGAACCTGCCGCCGTATTACCTCCGGCAAACACGGCATTGTGGATGATGATGCCGGTATCGTCCAAGCAGTCCCATATCAGCTTGTCACCTGTCTGGGTGCTTTCGTCATAATCGTTCTTGGGCTTCAGGTGATTCAAGTCTTCAGTGAGCACATATTCACCTACCGCATAAGGATGACTATTCACCGTTGTGGCTGTCTTCACCCTGGGTCGCGGCTCTATCAGCACCTTACAGTCTTCAGTCAGTATTTTCTCTGAGTTATCCAGCTTAAATGCACCGTTTTCATATTGATAGTAATAACCATCATCACTGTTGTCGTAACGAGAGCCTGACTTCTTGGCAAGGCCCAAGGCCTCCGTTCCATTTTTATCGTACTGGTAGGCACCATAGACATAACCCACGTCGCCACCTCCGAACACGTTGCCATAGCCAGAAGCCAGACCTGCCGCCGTACCGACCTCACCGCCATAGACATTCACCTCGGTCTGTCCGAACACAAAGCCGTCGGAATGGAGTGAACCTATATCATTGAGGTTATTGTAACCACGTCCACCACCAAAGACGTTGCGTTCTACATGGCCTTCCCACAAGGTGACATTGGTCTTACCTGCCTTGACGATGGTGGGGGTGCTGCCAACCGCCGCAACCACACCACGTCCTACGGCTGCGACCTCGCCGCCGCCGAAGATACTGTTGCGCACCTGACCGCCATCCATCGTCACGTTGGTGATATCTACACTACTATTGTCGATATAACCGCCACCGAAGATACAACCACTCTCATAGAGGTTGTTGGCACCGACACCATCCTTTGCAGTCTCGTCGTCGATTTTCTTTTCGTATTTCCCTGTATCACTGAAGTACCTGTAGCCCACATAGCCGTTATGCATCTTGACATTCGTGGTACCATAGACGGCACCACCCTCACCGCCACCATAGACATTACGCTCAATAGCGGGGATACCATCGATGAAGCTGGTACCATCTATCTTGCCTATCACAACGTGGGTCTCAGCAAGGACATCACCGTCAGCGGGATCGCCAATGCCGGCTTCCACCTCCTTACCAGCAACAGTCTTCATGTGACGACCTACACTACCCTGCCAGCCACCGCCATAGACATTACGCGCCGTACCGCCCTCAATATAGGCATTGGTACTGGCGATGAAACCTACACGGTGAGAACCGGAATAAGCACCAATACCGTGCATATCCATTACAGCACCGCTCGTTCCGGCAGCATAGATATCCTTCTTCACCGTTCCACCCAGCAGCGCAACGTAGGTCGTACCGGCCACCACAGCCTCTGAACCCAGACCACCGCCATAGGCATAATTCACAACGGTGGCTCCTTCGTTGATGATGACATTCGTATTATACTTAAGATGAATCATCTCCTTATCATCAGA
This sequence comes from uncultured Prevotellaceae bacterium, assembly GCA_902784065.1. GTDB lineage: Bacteria > Bacteroidota > Bacteroidia > Bacteroidales > Bacteroidaceae > Prevotella. The sequence continues at coordinate 21,425 of CACZTJ010000001.1, forward strand.
AGTATATTCACTGAAGTCACGTTCGTCCATCTCTGCCGTCCTTACCAAAGGATTAGCCAGATTGGTGTTGGTGTTCTCCCAATAAGTTTTTCCTGATAGCGGATCATAGCCATCACCTATCTTCCAGGCATTCTTCCACTCAGCATCGGTCAAAGAATTACCTGCATTCGCATAACCTTCAGGCCATGTGTAATCCGGTGTTGGCAATCCCGTGTAATAGTGGGTACTCTGGGCATTGTGTACCTTTCCCGCCTGTCCGCCACCATAGACCTCAAATACCTTGGCACCGCTATACAGGTTCACCTCAGTATATTCCGCCCAGGTGTTACCGCCACAGCCAGCACCAAAGACGTTGCCAAACGTCATACCATATTCATAATTATCTTGGTTCACAGGCGTTTCGATGTTGATCCGCCCATAAAGTGTGCGACGCTCAAGGTTGTTACCACCGAAGATGGCACCCTTCATGCGCTTGTCAATCGTATCACAAACCAGTACAGCATTCTCACTTTGCCAGTTAACATTAGCCTCATACACATCGCACGGCATATACGTATTGGTGCCATACCCACCGCCAAAGATACTGCCGATCTTGATGGTAGAGCCTGTAGGCACGTTCACAATAGTACGGCGGGTAACACCCTCCTGATAGCTGCCACCATAGGCAGCTGCAATCTGACCGCTGGTCAGGTCGATAATGGCAGAAACATTGTCAGCCACAGCACCTATAGTACCAGGTGCCACATAGTTCATCAGATTGTCACCCTCTTTCCAGGTCATGCCAAGGCCGCTCCAGGCGCCTGCACCCCACACCTCCATGCCTTTATAATTCTTCATCTCCTGCGGGATGTCGATGAGGACATAACTGCTATGCTGCATGATGTCACGGTCGGCATCACCGGGGTAGCCCTGACCAGCACCATAGATTTCGTTGACGGTATTGGTGGCTTTAGCTTTCAACAGATCCGTCAAAAGGGGTCGGAAGTTCACGAAAGCCTTCTCCATACGGGGCTTGGTATAGCCCGGCTTAGCTACGCCTTTGTCAGTGAAGAAAGCTCTGTATTCTGGGTCTGTATAATCGTATGTACCGAAGCAGCCGCCGAAGAGTCCGATGGCATAGCCCTGAGAATACTCCACGTACGACGATACGTTCTTTGGCATCGCGTTACTCTGCATCATTGGGCTGGCCGAACTGCGCACACGGCTGGTGAAGTCTGCTGTGCCCAAGATCCTACCGCCCAAGTCATTACCACCATAGACATAGTCGCGCACAAATGGGAAGCCCGCCACATCATGGTCTTCACCATCCACGCCGCCACGTCCCATATAGGTCTCCGTATGTCCTAAAATATCAGCATTACATGAGCCTGCAAAGCTGTTGAAGATACGACCATTACCTAAGTTGACAGTCGTGTTACCACAGATAGGTCCGAGAAAGCCGCCACCATAGATAAACTCACAGTCGGACATGTCGGGAACAGGGGTAGCGTTGGTGATACTTTTCGACACACCGGGATATTGATTGTCACCGTTCAGGTTGACAGTGCAGCTATATTTGGAATCATAGGTATATTCCTTGCCATTGAAATAATATTTGTTACTTTCCCACGTATAGTCAGCTTTTTTATCACCTGCATAGGTGGCACCCATACCGATCGCACCTTCCTCACTGCCACCGAAGATCTGGAACACATAGCCGGCATTCAGGTTGATGGTGGTAGAGCCCCATATCTCCGTGTTCTTACCCTTACCGCCACCATACACATTGAGGGCGGTACCGAGCACGTCCATACCCTGCTGACCAAGGATGACACCCGTGCGACGCTCTGTGATGGTATAGGCATCCTGTGTCAGGATATTTTCACCATAGAGCGAGCTCTCGTCAGCAGTCTTATCGAAGAGCACGTCAGGATCCATCAGCGTATGGTTGATATTGATAATGATGTTGCCATTGATATGTCCACTGTTGAAGCAGCCACCATACACGTTACCACCCTTAAAACGGCGGTTCATATCATCTTCGGATGCATCTCCCGTGGATGCATCAGCAGCCAGATCGTTTTCCTCATCCCCGATAAAGGTATTCCACTCCAGCAACTTCGACTTGTCGCTCTCATCTTTCCATCGCATAGGCTGGATGCGCAGGTCGGCGAGGTTCAGTGTCAGCTTGTTACCCGTTGAGGGGTCAGGATTGGCAATCAATCCACCATCATAAGAAGCATTATAGGTACCAGCGGGTACGAAGGCATTATTGCAGCCACCCACCAGTTTGTCGAAGATGACAAACGGACGGGTGAACTCCAGGGTGTTCATGCCTGGCACATTCACACTACCGATGTTACCACCACAGAAGAATGAGCCGATATAGGTGCTGTAGTCTATATAGCCCACATGACCTTCCACACCATCATAGGGCTGATCGAATATCACCTCTGGTCTGATACCCATCTCACAGCCCCTCATATATTCGTTCATCTGTGCCTGATCGAGCAGATTAATCTGACTGATTTTTTGGGAATCAAAGGTACCCTCTTTCAGTTGCTTCAGGATATCATTGGTCACCATGTTCTCTCCATTACTGCCGAGGAACACCTTGTCGGCATAGACATAAGAGCCGATCTTGAGCTGCGCCGTAGGCGTGCCGCCAGAAGAGATAGAGCGCAAGGTGGCACTGTTACCACCACAATACACGGCACCTCCAATGATTGTTGGAGTGGGTGTGTCAGGATCATCAGATACCAGGCGCACCGTCACCTTCTCGGCATTGGGTCGGAACTTGTTAAGAGCCTGGGCCGACTCCAAGCCGGTAAACGTGTCTCCCGACAGTCCCAGTATCGACTTCACATCGTAATAATAGTCACCCCACTCTTCCGTCAGTCCCAAGGTGGCATTGTCGGTATAGACATACGAGCCGTTGCCGCCACCATATACGTCGCCCTTGATACTGCTGTGGATACCCACGGCACAGCCACCATACACGGTACCTGAGATATCATTGCCGCCATACACATTGTTGATATTACCACCGGCAATCGTTACACGGGTAGAATAGCCTTTAGGAAAAACCAAACCATTGAAGATTTCCGCTTCCACCTCATGACCAGGGTTTACATCCGCCATACGGCATCCGCCATAGACATTGTTCACCTCCATATCATCGGAATCGATGTTCAGCATGATACCACCATGTCCCGTTGATACATCATAATAGGTCATGCTGCCCTGGTTACCACCGCTGTAGAGGTCGCGGATCTTACCCTTCTCCAGATGCCATGTGGGACGGATAGCCATCGTAGCTTTGTTATTACCGCCAAACACGCGAGCAAACTGATAGGCGCTGCTACCCACATACGTCTGAACGGTGTTAAGCCCCATCAACTTCATGCGCTCAGTAGTCAGCTTGCCTCCCAGATCAGCATCAGTTGTCACCTCACTGTCGTTGTTGATGCAAATAACGGTGGCCTGATTGATAGTCGCATTGTTGCCACCTCCGAAAGCATTGGCTATGGTGCCGCCATGAATATCCAGGAACGCCTTGTCGATATTCGGACGGTCCTCCTCATTCTCGTAGTCATAGTCACCATTGCTGCCGCCATACAGCTGACCGATAAAGATATGGAATGGATCAGACTCTGTCGCTTTATCTTTCTCCTTAGTGGTGAGCACGAAGGTATTGAAGGTTTTTAAGTAGTCGGGATCTTGATGCCCCTCTTCATCCAAACGACTATCAGGCTTATGGTCTGACGAACCGACGGTACCAGCGATATCATTGCCGCCATACACCCTGTTAATGATGATGTCGTCGCTCATGTTCTCGCCGTCGATGTTGACGTAGGCAGAACCTGCTACATTTGCCTGGCGGGCACCACCATAGACCTCGTTCAAGTCGCCAGCATATACCGTCACCTTCGTACTGCCACCTGTATTACCCGCATTACCACCGCCATAGACGTTGCCGCCTATGGTAATCTGTGCCTGCATCGCCGTAGCGACGAGGAACAACACAACGCTTATGATGATGACTCTATTCTTCAATCCTTCAACTTTTCAATTCGTCAACTTCCCACTTCAATCGTCGGGTTATCCAGATCGGGTTCGCTGAGCATATATAAATAGGTGGGGTTCACCGTCAGTTTGAGGGTGTACCTTGTACCTCTTACCAATGATGTGGTAGCAGTGAAGAGACTGCTGATTCTAATTTTATTCTCCGCCGTCTGATTCTCGCGGATCAGGTTACCATTCGTGTCATAGACATCATATTGGCTCACCAGCGTAAATTCGGTCATGCCGATGGGTGCCATATAACCTTGAACATATTTATATTCAGTGGTCAGATCGAGACCTTCAGTGTTATCGTACAGCGGACTCTGCTCCATATCAACAACAGTGTTGGTGCCATCGTTTGTAAAGTCGAGGCTCTGAATGGGTGAGGCGCCTGTATCGTTACTGAGCAGACTAATCACGGCATTCGACTTTGACGTAAGTGTATTGCCTTCACCGTTTTTACAATCCTTCACCCACACCTTCTTCAGCTTGATATGGCGCAGGGCATGATAGGTCTCATCCACCTTGATTCTCAGACGCAGGGCGGCATAAAGATGATCGCAGAGCAGGAACACGTGGTTTTGCCCAGCATCAATCGTATAGCCAAACTGCCCTACCTGGATGCCGATACCACTATAGTTGCCACTGCTTGCAGGAGTCTCTACGCCTTTCTTCACCCCGACAATCACGCAGATATCGCTCGATGTCGCTGTTGGCAGACCTGTCATATTCAAGGTAGCGCCAGCGTTATAACCTTCCGCGGCAGGGGTAAGATTATCTAGATTCCCCCCATTAGACATAAAGCCATAGAGGTAGTAGCTGCCAGCTTGAGGCAAGTAAAAGCTGGATCCCCACTTGCTATCTTGAAAGCTGAACACCCCCTTAGCATCTTTATCATTAACACCCGGAATATCAGGATTATAACACTTAGCAATACTGCTAACCCCCTCCTTAACTTGCGTAAACGCCACTCTGATATCGTCATGTCCGGTATAGAGTGTGAAGCCTGAAGGCACCCACTCTCCGGCACGTGTCGAGGCTGCCGGCATGGCATCGATATACGATGTGGCGTAGGCCTGCATCTCCATGGTGGGGTTCTGGCGAGGCGTCGTGTCGGCACCATCGCTCTGACAACCTGTCAGCAACACGAGTGCCGCTGCCAGCCATCCGAATACTATATGTTTACCAGTTATATACTTCATGTTCTCCTTCTTTTTCTGTCCAATCTGTCGTTGTTGCGACATTCACTGATTCTATATCCGCTACGAGGGCATTGCCCACGGTTAAGTTCATCTTATAGATTTTGTTACCCTTGAACTCATTGAAGCCTGACTTATCATTGGGGAGGGTGGTCGTCACAGTGTTAATCTGGCCATTAGCACTGTAGCTCACTGTGATAGTCAGTGGCGAGCTGGTAGTATAGCCAGGACGCGGGATAACCAGCAGACCCTTGGGCTGATTCTCTGAGGTAAGTGGCATCAGCTGCTTCAGATCGTCCTTGTTAATTGTATAGGTGGCGAGATCCTGCGTTTCGGTATCATGATGCCCGTAAAGGGTCACATTCATATTGCCGTTTTTATCCCCCCATGCAGGCTCGTCACTACTGCTGGTGGCAGCGCTGTTGACACTGAGCAGACCTTGGTTATAGAGCGGGCCAATAGTGATGCTGACGATTTCCGCCGTTCCGCTGGCGTTTTCATCGAGCTTGGCATAGAACACCAGCATCGCCATTCCGTGATGGAAGTACCAGTGGATCGTTCCCTCGGTGGGGTCGGTGGTTTTATTAAGGCGATAGGTGCCACTCATAGGATAGGTGATATTATCGTAGTGCTCGCCGAAACGATAATACTCCTTCAGTTGCTCTGCGGTGGGATTCACGGGCAATGGGAAATATTCGCCTGCATCATCGCCAGTCGTCTGAAGCAACTTACCCGTACCCCACAGCGGATCGTGCTGGCTGCCTTTGTGATAATCGTCATTCTTCACCACCACTGGCAGCATAGGCATACCGTTGGCATCCGTCTTGATATAGTCGGTATAAGGGGCGTAGGCTCGGAAAGTGAGTTTCTCCGTTGGGTCGAGAGGCCAGTACTTTGAGGGGCTGTAGGTCCATTTGGTACTCTTCCATTCCACCTTCTGATTGCGCATCAGCATATTGATGGAGGCAGAAGGCGTAGTGAAAGGGGCAGTTCCCGTGTACCAGCAATACACACCGAAGCCTTTCGCCTTCAGACCATCATCATCCAGCACACCATCACCTGCACTTCGGGTTGTGGCGACAGCATCCGACAGGTCTGCCCTGAAACCGATGGCAACAGGCTGTTGCTCCGCAGGCTGTGGCGTCGGTATCGGTGTTGGCTCCGGATCCGTCGGGTTCGTCGGTGTAGGCGTAGGCGTAGGTGTAGGTGTAGGAGCCGGTGACGGTACATCCGAACCGCCGCCTCCACACGCTGCCATCACCACGATAGTGAGTGCCAGTAGGATAGTGTGTCTTATATGTCTGTTCATGATACGCATTGTCTGATGGTTCAACTTCCTCCGATTTGATCTACTACAATATCTGGCCATTCGACTTCCTCGCCCCACTTTACCACCTCGCCAGTGAACTCGATACGGTTTGCTGTCAGGCGGATGGTGTAGATATAGTGGTGATTCGGCAACCATTTGTCGATTTCCGTACTGCTGCCTGACAGCTTAGCCAGTGGCAACGAGACGGTGTTACCATAGGTATAGTGGTCTGTCTCCACGGGGTTTCCGGCGCCATCGTAGGTATATACCGTGCCGTGACTGCGCAACGTGACGCTGTAGGTGATGTTGATTTTGGCGGTCTTCGCCAGGTCCAGCTTCTTCTTTTCCAGATCTTCTTCCGTATCTTCTGGATCGTAAGCGAGCGCAAGCGTCTGCGGCAGCATCAGACAGCAGTCTTTGATGTGGTTAATGGTCTTCTCTGGGTCAGGATCAGCTTTGACAATCGTATAGGTCAGACTGTCCGAAGGCTCACCTTCCATATTAATAGTGGTTGTGCCAGTCGAAGTGTTATACGCAGGTGTCACCGTACCTTTACGGTAGATATTCGTCAGTTGGAGGTTGCTGATTGTCATCGACATGAAGTCCTCACGGATCGCATCGTCAACGGCGATGCGGATGGTGACCTTCGATGTGGCATGATGGAACAGCAGGCGCACCTTGTCAACGATCGTCAGGTGATCTCGGTCAGCAGCGCTACTGGGCGATACTGCCGAAGTGCCGTTGGGCAGGTCTGTCAGCAGGTCACTGATCAGGAAGTCCACCTGCTTCGTGACATCATCAGAGACCGTCAGCTCAAAGGCTGGAAGTCCTGTGTCGTCGCTGCCCTTTGTCAGAACGATACCATTGGCATCCTCCGAACCGCTAAAAGTCGTAGTATAAGGATAATAGCCGAAGAACGACAGTTTGTCTTGGTTGGTGTTCGGCCAGTATTTCAGCGGCGAATAGCTGAAGCCATCTTCTTCGGCGTTGTTAGTCGCCTTCTGATTAAACATAAAGTCGGGCTTGACAGAAGCACTCCACGCTCCGGGGGTATCTCCAACACCCTGATGATAGTAGGCAAACACACCGATGCTCTTGCCGTTGGGGATGCCCCCCTCTGCCAATAGTTCCTGATCAGCACGGGTGCCGGCTACTGTTGGCTTTGCGGTATAGGCCGACAGGGCGATAGGTGTCTGCACAGACTGCGTAGGCTGTGTAGGCTGCTTCACCTCAGGCGTGTCAACGACAGACGACTCCTTCGCACAGCTGATCAGCAGTGCCGCAAGCAGTAACAAGCCTGCCCATGAGGTGATTTGTTTGTGTAGTTGTTTCTTCATGGTTTTTTAGGATTAATTTTCAGTATCAACTGATAAGTACTGTTGCCGCGAAGCGGTTTGAGCGGATCACCAACATGCTCTACGGATGGCACAGGTATATCTGTCACAGTAGTGCTGAGTTCATCGGAGATATAACTCTCCTCCATCAGTCTGTATTTGACGGTGCAGTCGAGTGTCAGTCCTGCTTCGTTAGGAATAAAATAGATGTAGGCCTGAGGGTAGTCGCCAGTGCAGAGGGCATTGACGCCTTTCTCCTGAGGATCTTTCTCCACACCTTTCGGCTGCCAGCTGAATGGCAGGTCATCGATATAGCGTACATCCTCGGCGATGATGCCGTAGGAGCTTGAATTGTCAATATTCAGGATATCCACCGTGCGGGCACCAGTAATCTGGCCTTCCCAGGTGTGGTCCCAGATGGGATAATGATTGGTCACTGCATCATTAGACTCAGTGTTATCCAGTTTCAGGCGACCTGTCTTCACCGCTGTAGAGGTGCTCAGCGTGATTTTACTGATCAGCACTTTTTGGTCGTCGCTAGTTTTGTATTCGTTGGTATTATCTACCATCACGTTCACGGCTACTCGTGCCAGAGCGTGATACATTTTAAACTCGATGGGTCCGAGCTCTGTGGGCTGGTAACAAGTCCACAACAGATCCAGGGTCTCGTCGAGTGTCTCAGAGAGAGTATAGTCTAAATAGGGAGATCCTGTGTATGTGTTAGCTGACATACCGGTGATACCTGTTGCACCACCAGCAGCCACATAAGGCGCATAGGCACAGAAGGTTACAGTTTGTGGAACTGTTTTCAGGTCGCCATTTTCCTCTACCGTCTGTATCGGCCAGTATTTTGTGGGGCTGTAGCTCCAGTAGCCGTTCTGGGCATCATCTGCCAGATAGGTATAGGTTACTTGTTGATTATACATCAGGTTGGGGAATGTTGATCCCGCAACGGTGGCGAAAACGCCAAAACCCGTGCTGCGCAACTTTGTATCCGTAAATTCGCCACGGGTTGTTGCTTGGTTGTCTTGCGTGGAGGTAAAAGAGAACGAAATAGCCACAGGCTTCTCCGTCGGGACGGTGTTCGGTTCCGTCTCGTTCTGAGAGCAGGCTGTCATCAGCAGGGCTGCTATCGCTATTCCGTATGTGCTTACGCGCGCGAACATTATTAAATATTATATCATTCTTTTTTTTCCTAATCGTGAGGCAGTGGCGTTGCCACCACCACCCCACGAGTTGGATCGTTTATATTTTCCCTTTTTTAGTCCGTCCTTACGGACTGCGAGTCCGAAGGCTTCGGACTGGGAGTTTGTTCACTACGGACTATTTTCCCCCTCGTAGCATAAGGTTTAACCTACGCAGAGATTACTCAGCGTTCTGTGGCAGGTAAACCTCAGTAGAACCATCAACCTTCCAGTCGGCAACCTCAGCATCCAGTTTAACAGAAGTCAGACCAAGGATCAGCTTCAGGTTGTAAGCCTTGTTGTTGGTGAACTTGTTAATAGTCACCTTCTTGGTAATAACATTCTCTACTTCAGAATAACTATCAGCTAACTTTGCATCAGCAGTAATCACAGCATATGTGATGACAACCTGTAACTCAACATTCTGATCACCATTAGTGGTATTACCAGGAATTACCATGAAATAATTACCATCTGCAATGACAGGAGTCTCAGTGGCTGTTACACCAGTCCAAGGAGCTGTCTTAGCGTATGTTGTAGCTGCATTTGTATCGTATGCGATATTGGGATTGAGTTCACCACCTGCTGCATTGGAAACTGTGAAATTAATAGTTCCACCAAGACTTGACCACAATGACTTAAAGGGAGCAGTATTCTTCAGATTAAGATTACCTGTAGTTCTCAGATAAGGAGTAAGAGCAGGAGTAGGAGTAGCTCCGTCATTTGTTGTTTCTGTGATTACCACACTCTTGACAGCAATCTTGGTGGTAGCGGAAAGTTCGCCACCAGCAGAAATCTGATCGATAGCTGCCACAACAGTCATACCAATACGAGCCAGAGCATGCTGGAAGAGGAACTTGATCTTCTGATCCTTAGAAGGTTTGGTAAGATCAAAGAGTGGCATTCCTGCAACTTTATTGACACCATTACTAGCAACATCAGTATAAATCAAATTACCAGTAGGAGCAACACCCCAAAGAAGGTCAACGCTCTCAGAGGGCTTGGAAGCAACTTTATAGGTTACCCAAGGATCACTATTTGTTGCATTATTAGCAATCATATCGGTAATGCCTGTTGTACCTGAAGCTGAAGAAACATAAGGTGCATATGCAAAGAATGACAGATAGTCAGTAGCTGAGGAAGTTGCAGGATCAGCCTGGCTATCATTACCAGTCTCGTTCGGCCAGTACTTCAGAGGTTCGTATGTCCAACCACCATCAGCAGAATATTTAACTTGCTGATTATACATAAAGTTACTAGGATTAATTGATGATCCTGTTGTATATCCAGCATCATTTGAATAATTTGCGAAAACACCAAAGCCCTTATTCGCTGCTTTAAGAGTTGCATTGGTCTGAATGCCAGCATCACCGGCGCGAGTAGAAGCTGTCGTACCAGACAGATAGGTGTCAAAAGCTACAGCCTGCTGCTGGACTGCCACCTGCGGGGTGGTAGGCTCCTGTTTGGGCTGCACTACATCATTGTCACTTGAGCAAGCGGTCAGCATCATGGCCGACACAGCTGCGAGATAAAAATACTTTTTCATAATTTATAAAAAATTAAAAGAGTTAAAAAATTTAAATTCGTTATTAAAAGAGAGTTATATGGTCACTTACCCACTACATGGGCACATCTACATTCACATCATCGCCCCAGGGCTGCACTTCAGCATCAAAGCCACCTGTGCCCGAGGGCTGCGTATAGGGCAGGATCGGCACTTCGTCGTTCTCGTAATACGGGGTGTCGATCTCCAAATCCAACTCCAATGCCACGTCGGTCTGCAGGAAAGAGGTCATCGTACCGTCATCACCTACATAGCGGATCTGCTTACCGACACGGTAGGCGAAGTCGATTGAGGTATCGTCGAGCAGCGTGAAATGAAGCATGATATAGTTTGACTCCGGCACACGGTCTTTCAGGAGTTCGCGCCCGTGAGGCAGGCCGAAGGTCTCTACATTACACGTCATCCAACCGACATTCTCCTCATCATCATCCTCATCGGCTCGGGTAGAGGAACGTTTTTCCGGTGCCCAACCTTTGAGTTTGAGGGTGCCCGCATCCGAGGTGCGCCAGCCCTGATTGAGGTAGAAACCGTCTGCCATACCCGTGATATAGCCTTCCATCGCCTTCATATAACTGACACCGCGCACCTTGACACGCACATTAAGGGTGGTGCTCATGGGCTGGATTACCACATGGCGGCGGAGGTGGATGGTATCGGGGTTCGCCTGGTCGCGGTAGTCGTAGAAGATGATACTATCGACGGCATTCGCGATATAGAAGGTATCCACGCCGATGCCAATCTTCTCAGGTTCCTCGAGATAGGTGCGTCCGTTGTCCCAGAGGTTTTCACTCTCCACATAGTAGGTCTTCAGTTTCACCATCATGTTCTCGTAACTCCTGCGGTTATAGAAGTTCACTTTGCCGTACTCACCAAACGTGTTGTTTATCACCATGAGTTTATACTCGCCCGAGTTGAGGCGCAGCTTGCTCTCATCGACATCATTCGTCGCGTCGGTATAGGTGATGCTGTCGCCATCATGCGCCAGCATGAGGGTCATACCGTCGGGCTTCTGTCCGAACTTCGACTCCCAGTCGTAGGTGATATGCACATCAGCCTGTCCGTTGTAGTAGAGCTCCAGCGGATCACGCTGACAGGAGATGCATGCCAGTACGACGAGGACGAGGCTCGCCACAGAGAAGAAGGAATACCTGCGCATCATAGGCTACCTCCTTTCTTGCTCTTTGAACCAAGGATCCACACCAGCGAGAGCTTCAGCTTGGTGGGACCTGCATAGAACACATTCGAGGTGTATTTATAAATAAGGTGGGTGCTGTCGAACTCGGCATTGTAATGACGCCTGTCACCTGCCACCACACCGACGGAGACACTCGCCTCGAGATTGAAACGGGCTGACAGAGGCCAGGAGTAGCCGTAGGTCACACCACCGCTCCACACGTCACCCTGATCGCCCACGTCGTTATGCTCCCAGTCGTAGATGGCGTAAGCCCCATAGACACCCACGAAATGGCCTGTAAGCCAGGGGCGCGCCCCGCGGCACATCGACGTGAGCCAGTAACGCAGCTCCAAACCGCCCTCGCGCACCTGATAGCACTGGCTCTTACGGTCCCAGCGCCACCACGGGTTGTTGTACTCCGCCATCAGACTGAAGTTGGACTTTGCGCCTAAGGGCAGCTCGAGCTCGATATTGGGGGCTACTGCCAGATCGTAGAGCATATTGGTCTTGATGGCTACCCAGGGCTTGAAGGTGGTGATCGGACTGTTGGTGGGTTGGGGATTCCAATCGTCCTCGGCGGCAAACTCGCCGATATTCCATCTCAGTTCCTGCTGCTGAATGCTGTCGCCACTGACTGACTCGCCAGACACGAGGACAGATTCCGAGTAGAGCTCGATATAGTCGATACGATAGTCGGTGCGACGCAGACGCGGGAACAGACTATCAGTCATCACCTTATAGGCAGAGGGATACTGCTTCTCGATCTGCTGCAAACGGGCATCGGGATCGGTAGTGCCATCAATAATGGCGAGCAGACCCTCCTTACCATCGAAATTGGATGCCTCCACATAACGACGCACACCCTGCCAGTCTTCCGACTCGTAACTGACGCTGATCAGGCTGTCGCTGATGCCCCACTCCTCTGAGATGTAACGGCGCAACGCCAGGGTACGCTCATACGAGATTTTCGTATTGAAATCGTACGGACCGTCGGGCGAGGTAAAGCCAAAGAGGGAGATATGGTGCATGATCACTGTGCTGTCGGAGGTCACCTTGTCGATAGCCTCGTGTATCTTCGCCAGCTCCGCACGGTTGTCGCGATAATCGGGATTAATGTCGGTCTGGTTGATCGGGAAATCGATATTTGCCGTACCGTTGTGATGACGGATGCGGTCGGTATGTGCCTGGAAGCTCGCCGTAGCCACGAAGTTGGAACTTGAAGACGCACTGGAACGCTCAAACTGGGAAGGGATGCGGAACGACTGGACATGGGAACGCACCACGTTGTCGCAGCCATCCACCTCGTCGTAATGGATCACGATATCCGCCTGCGACATCCAGGGCTGCCAGGGGATCGACTTCACATAACAGCTGTCCATCCACTCGCCTGACTTGGAGACACGCAGGTGCATCTCATCCTTCGAACCGGCATAGTCGCTACGAACACGCTGGTAATACGCGCGCGTACCATAAATTGTGGCACTGGGGAATGATACGGAGTCGGTGGTATTGCGAAGCTGAGGGGTGATGACCATCTTCTGATGGGGCGCCAGATCCTTTGCCCAGAAAGCTACGGGCATCTGGAGCCAACAGGCATCACCGATGCGAGCTATCTTCAGATCGGGGTATAGCATCAGCTGCTGTGACTCAGCGCTTAGGCTGAAAATCATCAGCATCAATAGGATGATATGTGTAGCTTTTCTCGTCATCACCAGGTCTCTATTTATGGCATTACACTTATTACCTTTAGGTAATTATCTGCAAAGATAACGAAAAAAGGTGAGAAACTGGCGAATAATTAAGTTAAAAAAGATTAATTGGGTGAATTTTATGGCAGAACATCAATAAATTAACTGTTAATATTGTTTAATGTACACTCTATTTTACACCCCATCTTCGTCGGTAACCAGGTTCTCCTGAGGCTGCTCCTGGGTGCTGTTGGTATCCATCTGATCATCGCGCTTCACGGATACTTTTCCCAGGTTGCTAACCGTCACTACCAAGGGGATATATTCATCGGTCTGAGGATGGCTCACACTTCCGGCAAACACGAGGTTATGCCCATCTACCTTATCAAACACCAGACCTTCGAGGATACCCGTCTGACGGTAGTCGTCATCGAGCTGAGCATCAAAGTCGCTCTTCTTAAAGACCTTCTTGAAGAACACACTGCCGTCGGCGCGGATCACACGGAGGGTGATACGGTTGTCAACGAACTTCTGGCCCGTCTCATCCTGCACCATATGCAGACTGTCGTCAGCCACACGGTTGATGATGACCTGATAGCTCTTTTCGAGCCACTCCACCTCCTGTTGCTGATCATAGGGCTGCATACTGATGGGGGCCTTGGGCTTCACCACCTCAGCAGTCGGTACGATGATATCTTTACTCTCTTTCTTCTTGCCACAGCTGATCATCAGAGCAACCATCAGGAGGACAACAAACAGTTGGATTTTCTTCATTGTCTTGATTATTTTTGTGCAAAGGTAGTAATTTTTTAGATAAAAAGAACAAAAGGGACATGTTTTTTTAGACAAAAGAACAAAAGTGACATAAGAAAGACATCCTGTGAATAAAAAATATGTTCTTATGTTCTTATTATCAAAATATCTTTTTAACTTTGCAAGCAAAATCGAAAACAAAGCGAAATGAAGATCAAAAAAATCCTGATGATACTGATCGCCCTTGGGGTTGTAGGCGTGGGGGTGGTGATGTGCAACAGTCGGGTGGAGCACACCGACGGCTCACAGCCTGTTGCCGCCATACAGGGCATCGACACCGTACCGCTGCTGATTACGCAGATACAGAAGTGCTCGAAACTCTACACCGCCGAATACCGTGTGCACAAGATTGTGACCCACGATGATGTGGTGCGCCTGAAGGGAACGGTGCTGAAACATGACTTCAATATCAAGATGCCGGTAGGCGACCGAAAGGTGGCGATTCCCATCGATGCGAAGCTGAAGGCGTATATCGATTTCAGTACTTTCTCGGAGGAGAATATCGAGCGGAACGGGAAGAAAATCACCATCGTGCTACCCGACCCGCAGGTGACGATGACGAGTTCTAAAATCGATCAGAAGAATGTAAAGGAATATGTATCGTTCGCGCGGGCACATTTCAGTGATGCGGAGCTGGCTAGTTTCCAACAGCAGGGGCGCGAGGCGATCATCGCGGATATCCCCAAAATGGGGATCATCGAGACGGCCCAGGCGAATGCTGCCAAAGTACTGGTACCGATGTTGGTGGAGCTGGGATACGAGGAGACAGATATTACGATTGCGTTCAGAAAGGATCTAAAGTTCGACAAAGTACTGGTTTTAGACAGAGGAACAGATTGATAAAGACAGAGTACCAAAATAACAAGATTTAGATAAAAAGAACATAAGGACATAATTTTAAGACAGAGTACCAGAATAACGATTAATTTAGACATAAGAACATATTATTATAGGCAGAAATATTGATGTAAAGGATTTTATGAGATATTTTAAGATTATAATTGGGGTTGTGATATTGGTCGCGGTGATGGCTGGGATATGGTGGTTACGAGGGGTGACTAAGGATGATTATTTCAGCTTTGGGAGCGATGATCGGATTGACGTGACACCGACTCAGATTATGAGCATCAAGGCCATCGGGGAATGGGAATTTCTATCCGTGAATGCGGAAGAACTGGTGGATACCGTGCGTAAGGGGTTCTTTACCGATGATGAACTGGCTCGTATCTATTATGGTACGCTGCGCCTGGGGATCGACATGGGGAAGTTGGAGTCGGACTGGATTGAAGCCAGCGGTGACTCCGTGATGCTGCTGTTGCCGAAGGTAGGACTGCTGGATGCCGCCTTTATCGACGAGGCCCGCACGAAGTCGTTCTTTGAGAGTGGCAAGTGGAGCCCGGCGGATAAAGAAGCGCTGTATCAGAAGGCTTATTCACAGATGAAGGCCCACTGTCTGACCCCAGAGAACCTGCAGGCTGCCGAGGCGAATGGCGAAGAACAGATGCGAAATATGATGCGTTCGATAGGCTTTAAAAACATCAAGATCACATGGAAGAACTAGATTATATCATGTCTGAGTTGAGCGGTCTTATATGGGGTTGGCCGCTGATCATCCTGCTACTGGGTACTCATATCTACCTCACCATCCGTCTGCGCTTTCCGCAGCGTTATATCTTCAAGGCGATCCGCCTGTCGGTAACGAAGGATCCTGCCGCCACTGGCGATGTGTCACAGTTCGGGTCGTTAGCCACTGCCTTGGCTGCCACGATTGGTACGGGAAATATCATCGGTGTGGCAACTGCCATCGCCCTGGGCGGTCCCGGTGCCGTACTCTGGTGCTGGCTCACCGGTGTGTTCGGCATCTCCACGAAATATGCAGAAGGTCTGCTGGCCATCAAATATCGTGTTAAAAGTGATGACGGCAAGATGATGGGTGGTCCGATGTATGCCCTGGAACGTGGACTCGGCTGGAAATGGATGGCGATCATCTTCGCGCTGTTCACAGCGATTGCAGCCTTTGGCATCGGCAGTACGGTACAAGCCAACGCCATCGCCACCACTCTCCATGAGGCCTACGGCGTGTCGCCTTATATCAGTGGTGTGGTGGTCTGTCTGCTCGCTGCTGCTGTGATCTTAGGCGGTATCAAGAGCATCGCCCGGGTGTGCAGCATACTCGTGCCTTTCATGGCGTGTTTCTATGTGCTGGGCTGTTTCTACATCCTCTATGTCAATGCCGCCTATCTCTGGCCGGCCCTCCAGCTCATCTGTGAGTCTGCTTTCGAGCCAGAGGCTGCCGGTGGCGGTTTTGTGGGTTCCACGCTGATCATGACAGCCCGCTATGGTATTGCTCGCGGCTTGTTCTCCAACGAGAGTGGTATGGGATCGGCACCGATTGTGGCAGCTGCTGCCCAGACACGTAACCCCGTGCGCCAGGCCCTTGTCTCTTCCAGTGCCACCTTCTGGGATACAGTGGTGATCTGTGCCATCACTGGACTGGTAATCGTCAGTTCCGTCCTCGCCCACCCCGACATCGACTTCTCGAATGGTGCCACCCTCACCAAGGATGCCTTTGCGAAGATTCCTGTCATTGGTCGCCCCCTGCTCTCCTTCGGACTGCTCACCTTTGCCTTCTCCACCTCTCTCGGCTGGAGCTATTATGGTGAACGTGCCGTGGAATACCTGAAGGGTAACCGCTGGATGACGAGTTACCGTGTGCTTTACATAGCCTCGATGTTCATAGGCTGTGTGATGAACCTGGCGCTGGTATGGAACTTTGCCGACTGCATCAACGGCCTGATGGTGATTCCCAACCTGCTGTCGTTGCTCTTCCTCTGCGGCATCATCATCCAAGAGACCCGCAAGTATCTCTGGAACAATCGGTTGGATGATGAGGGTTGATTATCTGACGGGGAGGATGAACTCGATTCGCGTACCGTTCTTATAGGTCTCGTCCCAATGCAGATAACCGCCAATCTTCGAGGCTATCTGCTGGGAGATGCTGAGGTCGATCTCCGTATCATCATAGATGTCATCGGGATTGTTATACCACTTGAACATGGCATCCTGACGCTCCTCAGGGATACCATCGCCGGTATCCTGCACCACAAAGGTGAGTCGGCGAGTAGCCTCATCGAAAGAACAGCCTACGGTGATCTCTCCCTTCTTGGTGAATCTGCAGGCCAGCACCACCAGCTTGTTAAGTATCAGCTCCACCAGATGACGGTCGGAGGATACAAACACCCCCTGTCCCGTCTCCTGACGGAACATCAGTTTTACCCCCTTCTGAACCTTATGGAGATTGGCGTCGATACAACGCTCACACAGACGATTCGGACTGAATCGCTCATCTTCCAGTTGATGGCCTCCCTTGCTGCCTGTCGAATAGACCTGTACCTCGTCGAGCAACGTTGCCATCAGACTTGTATGAAAATTGATCTGGTCGGCCAGATGCTTCTTCTCGCCTTTCGAAAGAAACAGGCCTTGATTTCCCATGGTCTCTGCCAGCTCTATCACCGACATCAACGGGTCGCGGATCTCATAGACCATTGCCCTGATAAAATGCGACTTCATCTTGTCGGACTTATAGAGCGCCGACACTCGGGCCTGTTGCTGCTTGAGGCGTAAGAGCAGCACCATACAGACGATTACCAACACAACAACTAAAACCAACATCATCTCACTACTTATCAAGATTAATTACTCTTCACTTCTATCACTTCCAAAACACGATGCTTCACTTTGAAGCGCACGTCCTTATCCAGAAAAGACATCCCGTAGATACGCTCAGGGTCGTCTTGATACTGAGGTCTCGGATCCTGAGCCAGGACGGCTTTCAGAGCTGCCAGTTCTCCCTCACAAAAAAGACTGGCACAACGATCACTTATCACTACCTCAAGCGGCTCCCACTCCGCTTGATCCACAAACCCGCTTCGGGCCTCAGGATGGGCATCGGCATAGGCCACATACGGCTTGATGTCGTAAATAGGCGTGCCATCCATCAGATCAGCGCCTGTGACATGGATCACAGGGCCCCACTTCGGGTGCATTTCCACATGGTCGAGTCTCACACAGGAGAGTCCTAACCGATTCGGACGGAACGGTGAACGGGTGGCAAACACCCCCATCCGCTTGTTTCCCCCCAGACGGGGTGGTCGAACGGTGAGTCCATGCCCTTCTCCTCGGTTCGCCGAGAACTCCCAGATGAGCCACAGATAATCAAAATCCTCCAGGCCTCGCACTGCCTCCTCCTGCCTGTATGCCGGTTCAAAAACCACATAACCCGTCAGCTCGCTGACGAGCCCACTCTGTCGCGGAATACCGAATTTCGACTTGAGTGGCGAATGGAAAAAACCTATCGGATTGACCTCCATCTGGGGGCGAAATTACGATTTTATCACTAAAAAACAAAATTATTTCCCATTTTTTTTGGTTATTAGCATTATTTTCGTATTTTTGCACAAAGAATTATCGACTAAAACTGTGAGTATTAAAACAATGATGATAAGAACCTTCCTTTTGGCAATTGCCTTCATACTCTTTGGCAGCAGCACCGGTCTGGCAGCTGTTGACTACTCCAACGACAAGGACTATAAAATGCTGTACGATGCCATGCACCACGCTTTCAACGACGGCGACAGTGCGAAGTTCTACCCTGCTTTAGAGGCCCTTCAGAAATACCTGCTCGACAAGGAAGACCTGCATGGCTATTACACCCAGCGCTGCAATGAGATCGTGTTCCAGATGAACCGGCAGCGCATCTACGAAGCCTATAAGCTGGCACGGGAGCTCTCTAAGGAACTGCGTGAGAAAAAGGTAGATACGGAGATGTATATGGCGATGAATATGATGGGCCATATCAACCGCTACTGCGGCAATAAGGAAGAAGCCAAGGAGAACTGGCGCGAGGTGCTTAAATTGATGGAGGAGAACGGCTACTACTCCAGCATGCCCTCGATCTATATGAACATTGTGAATGTGGCACTTGACGACAGCGTAGAAGAGGCTGACTCCCTGCTCGAAGTCGCCAAGATCATTGCCGTGAAACACTGCCCTGAACGTGTGTTCGACATTGAGACCCGTCGCACCCTCAGCTATTACTACCGGGGCGATTATGACAAGTTCCTGAAAGGCTATGAGGCCTATAAAAAGGGCGTGGCAGAGGGCAAGTCGTCGGTTCATGGGCGCTCCATAGAGGTCTATCACGAAGCCCTGCTCGGGCATACCGACGAAGCTGTGAAGATGGCCCGGGAGGAACTGGGCGACGAGGGTATGGATGCCATCACCATCATCTACGAAAAGGCTGGTCGCTGGGAGGAAGCCTTCCATGCGTTGAAACAACAGACAGAAGCCAGCGACTCCATCGACAATGTGGTGCTGACTAACAGTATGATGGGTATCCGCGACGAGATGATGATCTACGAGGCTGAGCGCAAAACGGCCCGCAATCAGTTCTATATGATGTCGGCTGTCATCATTCTGCTCACCCTCCTGGCTACGGCCCTCTTCTATATCACACAGTCGCGCCGCCGCCATCTGAAAGAGCTTAAGAAGGCCTATGCCCAGGCCCTCGAGTCGGATAAGTTGAAGACGGCCTTTATCCAGAATATCAGCCACGAGGTGCGCACCCCGCTGAACATCATCAGCGGCTTCTCCCAGGTGATTGCCGATCCCGATCTCAATGCCGGTTTCGAGGAGCGCCGCGAGATAGCCATGATGACGCAGAAGAATGCCCGCCTCATCACCACGCTGATCGACGAGATGCTGCTGATCTCGCTGAACGACAACTCGGAGGCCACCAAGAAGGATAATACCGTGGAGGTGAACAAACTGATGCTTCACCTCCTGCAGGAGATGAAGCCTAATATCTCAACCAAGACCGAGCTCCGTTACGAGAGCACGCTGCCTGATGACTTCAACTTCCTCACCAATGAGTTCCAGTTGAGGATCATCGTCAACGCCCTCGTTGACAATGCTATCAAGAATACGCCTGAGGGATCGATCATCCTCAAGGCAGACAAGTCCTCTGACGACCTGCTCACCCTGGTTGTCGAAGATACGGGATGCGGCATCCCTGCCAAAGAGGCAGAGCATATCTTCGAGCGTTTCGTCAAGCTCGACACCTTCAAGGAGGGTATCGGACTGGGACTGCCCCTCTGCCGGATGCTCATCGAGAAACTCGGCGGTTCCATCCGTCTCGATACCAGCTATACCAAGGGCGCCCGATTCGTTGTCACTTTACCTATTTCATAATATGATACAGAAACTAGTTATGACCGCTATCGCCTGCCTGATGACATTCGGATGTCAGGCCCAGCAACAGACTGATGAGTTCACCACCAAGAGTGGTAAGAAAGTACGTTTCACCTGCATCAAGCATGCCAGTATCCAGATCAACTACAACGGTCTGGAGATTGAGGTTGATCCCGTTGGCAAGGGCATGAAGCCGGAGACGGACTACAGCCAGTTCCCCAAGGCTGACCTCATCCTGGTCACCCACGAACATCACGACCACTTCGATGCTGACGCCATCGCACAGTTGCGCACGGGTTCCACCAAGATCTTCCTCAACCCCGCCGTACAAAAAATGCTCGGCAGCGGTAAGGCACTGAAGAACGGTGATAAGGTGAAGGTTGCCGACGATATCACCCTTGAGGCGGTACCTGCCTATAACACCACCCCCGGACGCGAACAGTTCCACCCGAAAGGTCGTGACAACGGCTATATCCTCACCCTCGACGGCTTGCGCATCTATATCGCCGGCGACACCGAGGACATCCCCGAGATGGCCAACCTGAAGGATATCGACATCGCCTTCCTGCCCTGCAACCAGCCTTATACGATGACGGTTGAGCAGGCTGTGCGTGCTGCGAAGGTGATCAAGCCGAAGGTGCTCTTCCCCTATCACTACAACGACACACCAGTGAATCAGATCACCCTACAGCTCTACAGAGAGGGCATCAAGGTGCTGATCCGTAACTATCAATAAACAAAAAATCCTCCGCCGAAGCGGAGGATTATTAATAATATGTCATGTCGAGCGGACACCCTTTGTCATGTCGAGCGGAGTCGAGACATCTCATGAGATTTCTCCATGCGCTTCGCTTAGTCGAAATGACAGAGGGAAGGATGTCGAAATGACATTAACCTAAGTATTTCATCAGGATGCGGGCATAGCCGCTCTCATGAAGCTTGGCAATGCTCTTCTCACGGATCTGGCGCACACGCTCACGGGTGAGTCCCATCTCGGCACCTATCTCCTCGAGTCCACGCTCCTGACAACCGATACCGAAGCACTCACGTACAATCTTCAGCTCACGGTCTTTGAGTACGTTACGAAGCACATTCTCAAGGTCGGAAGTGAGCGACTCGTAATCCACCTGCTTATCGGTACGTGAATCGTCACCTGAACTGAGCATATCCGCCATAGAGTTGTCGTCATCCTCACCAAAAGGTGCGTCGATACTCATATGGTGGCTGTCGGCCTTGGCGGTCTGTTCTATCTTGGCCTCATCGATCTGAGTGAGCTCTGCCAGCTCGGTCACTGAAGGACGGCGCTGATGGACCTGCTCGAAACGGTTGATCTCCTGATTAATCTTACTCAGGGCACCGCTCTGGTTCAGCGGCAGGCGCACGATACGGCTCTGCTCGGCGATGGCCTGCAGGATGCTCTGACGGATCCACCATACGGCATAGGAGATGAATTTGAAACCGCGCGTCTCATCAAATTTCTCAGCAGCCTTTACCAGTCCGATGTTTCCCTCGTCGATCAGGTCGGTCAGCGTCAAACCCTGATGCTGATACTGCTTGGCAACAGACACGACAAAGCGGAGGTTGGCAGTCACCAGACGCTCCTTCGCCTTCTCGCCCTCAGGACCGCCCTTACGGATGGCCTGTGCCAGTTCGATTTCCTCATCTATCGTTACAAGGGGTTGACGACCAATCTCCACGAGATACTTGTCTAGTGCCTCACTTGATCGGTTGGTAATGCTTTTTTGAATCTTTAATTGCCTCATAATTGTCTTTTTATGCTGAAAAAGCGTGCAAAAGTACAAAAAAAAGCAATACGTTGCAACCCCAACGCCCGCTTTTTAATATGTTTTAACTAATTTTAGAAGAGATTTCTCGACTGCGCTCGAGGTGACAAGGCCATTATTTTGTAATGACCTGCAGGGCTTTGTCACCGGGCTTGAAGAGGAGGCCGGTACAGGTCTTGGCATCGGCCTGGTAGGGCTTCAGCTCGACCTTGCTCCAGTCGATCTCATCAGTGCGCTGTGCGAGGGGGACATGGGGGATCAAAGAGCCATCGCGGACTAAAATGACGGCAGGTATCTTGCCTACCTCGATGGTCTGATAACCACCCTCATAAACCTGACCGCTCTGGTAGTCGATCCACTGACCCTTGGGCAGATAGACCATGCGGCTGTTGCCACTCTCCATCAACGGTGCCACGAGGATCTGGGAACCGAACATATACTCATCCTCCACAAGCCAGGCACCGGGATCCTGCGGGAACTCCACGAGCAGGGCACGTACCATCGGTAGACCGCGTTCTGAGCAGTCCTTAGCCTGGGCATAGACGTAGGGCATGAGCTTGTATTTCATCTCGGCACAATCGCGGAAAGCCTCGGTGAACGACTCAGAGATGAGCCAGGGCTCCGTGGGAGGTGCACCATGGGCACGGGTGTGAGAGCTGAGGAAACCAAAGGGCAGCCAACGGCGGTAGATATCCTCAGGCGAAGCTGTGACAAAGCCACCCATGTCGTGACTCCAGAAAGAGAAACCACTGAGACCGAAGGAGAGACCACCTCGCAGATCACCCATCATACCTGTATTCGTGGTAGCGGCATCACCGCCCCAGTGAAGGGCATAACGCTGGGAGCCAGCCCAGGCGGAACGTGCCCAGATGATGCCCTCGCCAGGGTGGTTGCGCTCCACAACCTCCCAGAGGGCTTTGTTATAGCGCAGGGGATAGAGGTTGTGCTCATAGAGTCCACCCTTCCCGCTATGATAGAAGCCATTATAGGGGGCTGCCTCACCGAAGTCGCACTTGATGGTAGAGACGCCTTGTTGCATCAGACCTTCGATCTTCTGCTGGTACCAGCTGACCGTCTCGGGATTGGAGAAGTCGAGCACGGCATCCTCTACAGGCATGCCACCGTCAGCATTCTTCACATGCATGCCCTTGGCGATGATCTCGGGGAAGAAACGGTTCTTGGGGGTGAAATAAGGCAACTGCCACAGACAGGTGTGGAAGCCATCTTTAGAGAGCTGTTTGAGCATCTTCACGGGATCGGGGAAGCGGTCCTTGGCAAACTGATAGTCACACTGCCAGTCGACGCCAAACCAACCGGTATCGAAGTGGATCACATCGCTGGGGATCCTGTTGGCACGCAACTGACGGGCGATCTCAAGACCTTCCTCCTGTGAGAAATAGGTGATACGGCTCATCCAGGTGCCGAAGCTCCAGAGGGGGAGCATGGGCGACTTACCCGTAATCTCCGTGTATTCGTTGAGGATATCCTTCGGTTCTCCGAGGAAGAGGAAGACATCCAACTGCTCATCGGCCATAAACAGACGGTCGGCACCGATATAGGAAGCACCGAAGTCACAAGTGACAGGGGCAGAGGTGTGCATGAACACGCCATAGCCTCGGTTGGAGAAGAAGAAGGGCACAGGTTTGTACTGACCGTCGGTCTCAGGTCCCTGAGGATCGGTGACGGAGAGGTGTACCTTCTGTCCTACCTTATTTAAAGAGGTGAACGACTCACCACAGCCATAGATGCGTTCACCAGGTGCCAACGTGAGCACGGGATTCACACTACGGGAGTTGTCAGAACCGCGCTTGATAAATGAGAACGGCAGGAGCTTCACCTGCGAGGAGTCGTTATCGATATTATGACGCGTCTGGGTAAGGATCTTTCCGGTAGCATCCTTCACCACCAGTCGCCAGGGGTATTTCTGAATCTCGATGCTGCCATAAGGTGAGGTATAGACAATGGCTTTGGCGGTCTGAGACACCTGCCAGGCTGCCCCACCCTTCTGCTGCTTGAACTGGTCGCAGAACATCGGATCGTCCTGATCCGTATTCCTGGGTTCTACCGGGGTGGTCAGCATCCGCACCCGAACGGTTCGGGGCGAGATGAAGTCGAGCTTGATCTTCAGGTCGGGATCGTTCACGTAGGCTGCATCAGGGAAGTCGAGCATCTGCATGCGCACGGGCCAGTAACCATTGAGGTTGAAGGCCTGACGGGGTGACAGACGGTAACGCTTCCAGTTGACCAGTCCCTCACCTGTCGTGGCATCGAAACTCGTCAGGGAGTCGGCCAGAAAATAGGTGTTGGAGAGGTCATAGAAATCGGTTGACATGTCTTTCTGCATGGCCTGCAGATACTGCACACCAGCATTGGTCTGGATCTGAGCGCCGGCAGCAACTGCACTGCCCAGCATCAGCATCGCACAGAAAATTTTCTTCATCTTGATCAATTATTAGTTTTTGACAGTAAATTCAATGACATCCGGCTGGAGCATCGGTGACTTGGCTGTGATGGAGCCATTGCCCTTGACCACCACCATACACTTGCCGAAGAAGGCCTTGCGCTGGGCTGAAGGACAAGGATTCTCGGGAGTGGCAACGACACGCATGCGCTCCATTGAGGTCTGACAGCCATTGTCGGTACCCAGGATCTCGCAGCCCTCGCTGATGAAACAGATCTGGTCTTCAGCCCAGGGACAGAGGTTGCCGTCCTGATCCACCACCTCGGCAGTGATGAAGGTCAGCTCCTTACCCTCGTAGTCCTTCGAGAGACGGATCTTAGCAGGAGCACCTGCCGTCTTGATGGTCTGCTCACAGACCACCTTGCCATCCTTGCGGCTCACTGCCTTCACCTCTCCCGGGTCGAAAGTGACACGCCAGCCAACGTGGTACTCCGTACACAGGTCTGCCTTCCAACCATCAGGCTCATGATCGGTCTTTCTGCGCACGCCCTGTGACTGTCCGTTGATGAAAAGCTCTACCTCGTCGGCATTGTTGTAATAGCACCATAGGTCGATCTCATCGCCCGGAATCCAGTTCCAATGGGGGAAGAGGTGCAGCATGGGGGCTGTGGTCCACTCACTCTGATACATATAATAGGTGTCCTTGGGGAAGCCTGCCAGGTCGATGATACCGAAATAGCTGGAACGCGCAGGGAAACCGTAGGGTGTCGGTTCGCCGATATAGTCAAAACCCGTCCAGATATACTGTCCACCGACATAGGGCGTATGCTTCACCACATCCCAGGTCTCCTCATGGGTAGAGCTCCAGGAGGCATGCATATTATCGTAGGCCGAGCACATATAGGTGGGATCGGTATAGGGTAGCCACCACTGCTTAGGTGCCACATACACGGAGTCGGAGGGCATCCTATAAAAACCGCGCGTCTGCAAGGCAGAGACACTCTCAGACATGATGAAGGGCTTGCCCGGGAAATTCTGGGGCACATCCTTGATCCACTGGTGATGATAGTTGAAACCGATGATATCGAGGGCACCGCTCTTGAAGAGATGATTACCCGGGGCAGGTTCGTTACAGCCTGCGGTGATAGGACGCGACGTGTCATAACGGCGCACGATGTCTGCCAGATGCTGTGTGAGGAGCGACTGCACCGAGAGCTCGCCATCCTTAGCCAGCGTAGAGGCATCATGACCTGCATTCAGGATGAGGTTGGCCTGTTCGAGGGTCAGTGTATCGGCCTCAGCCGAGGACCACTGTTCCAACACCTCATTGCCGATGCTCCACATGAGGATGGAGGGGTGGTTACGGTCGCGCAGGATCAGGTCGGAGAGATCGCGCTCATGCCACTCGTCGAAGAAACGGGCATAGTCGTTCTGGGTCTTCTTACGGCGCCACATGTCAAACGACTCGTCCATGACGATGAGTCCCATCGTGTCGCACATGTTCAACAGCTCCGGTGCAGGGGGATTATGCGAAGATCGGATGCTGTTCACACCCATCGCCTTCAGCTTCGTGAGCTTGCGATGCAAGGCATCCTCGTTGAGGGCGGCACCCAGACAACCGAAGTCGTGATGCTCGCACACGCCGTTGAGTTTGAAGTTCTTGCCATTGAGCCAGAAGCCGGTCTTGGCATCAAACTTGAAATCACGGAAACCGGTGGTGGTCTCTACCTCATCGACCACCTGGCCTGCCACCAGCAGTTGGGTGCGGACCGTATAGACGTAAGGATCCTCACATGACCACTTCCTGAGATCTCTCGGCTGCGCTCGAGATGACAAGGGGACCACTTTTCCATCGGCATCGAGCCAGATATTTTTGACGGTCACCTTCTGGTTGGTGGGGTTTTCATAATCCACCTCCACCTTACCGTTGTTCACAAAGATGCCCCAGTGCTTCACATGGATCGGATGGGTCTTCGTGAGCCACACATGACGGTAGATACCGCAACCGGAATACCAACGGGAGTTGGGCTGATCGGAGTTATCGACCCTTACAGCCACGAGGTTCTGACCTTCATGCACATAGGGGGTGATATCGTATTCGAAGCTGGAATAGCCGTAAGGGCGGAAGCCTACCTTCTGTCCGTTCACATAGACGGTGGCGTTCATATATACACCATCGAACTCCAGGAAATATTTCTCATTGACTGCCGGTAAGGTGAAAGTCTTTCTATACCAGCCGATGCCGCCAGGCAGTGCACCACCGCCGGCGCCACTGGGGTTCCCCACAAAGAAGTCGCCCTCGATGGCCCAGTCGTGAGGCACGTCGAGCTGTCGCCAGAAGGTGTCATTATACGCGGGAGTTGCCATCGCCGCCGTATCAGCGAGGATGAAACGCCAGCCCTTGTCAAAGCACAAACGCTCACGCGCCTGCGCAGAGAATCCCACGCAGGCGAGTGCTACTATCAAAATAGCTTTCCTAATCATGATCGTACTAAAGTTATTGGTAAATCGGTTGACAGTCCCTATTTCTTCTTCTCCAGCAGCAGACGGAATTCCACCGGAGTCATGCCGAGGACATCAGTCATTCTGCGCTGGAGGGTTCTGACGGAGTTGTAGCCTGCCTCAACGCTGACGGCAGCGATGCCATACTGCGGATGCTCCCGCAGCAGCTGCAACGCGCGCACCAGACGGAAGTTCTCCAGATACTCCTCCGGCGACTTGAAGATCGTGGAATTACGGAACAGACGCATCAGTCGGGCCTGTGACACGGCCAACAGCTCGGCCAGTTCCTTGGTTCCAAACTCCGGCGTCACCAGCTTGGGCTCCTGTTCCAGACGGACTTCCAGCATGGCCAGCAGCTCAGCATCATCCACCATATCGGCCTGCAGCGACAGCCTGTGGCCGCGCTCTATCTCTTCTTTCAACCAGTTGACACGCTGACGCAGCTCATACCATGAGTTCAGCTGTTCACTCATCTGGAGGTTACGTGCCAGCAGACGCACATTCTCTATATCAAGACGCTCATTCTCCTGTTCAAGACGAGCGATCTCCTGTTCAAGCTCTTCTATCTTCTTTGCCATAACAAGTACCTTTTTATGTTGGATAATCGTGACCGAAAAAGCGATGGGTTACTCCCACTCAATCGTTGCAGGCGGCTTGGAGGAGATATCATAGCAGACGCGGTTCACACCACGCACCTTATTGATGATCTCATTCGACACCTTCGCCATGAAATCATAAGGCAGATGAGCCCAGTCGGCTGTCATCGCATCGGTAGAGGTCACAGCACGCAGGGCCACAGGATGCTCATAGGTACGCTCATCGCCCATCACACCCACACTGCGAACCGTAGAGAGGAGAATAGCACCTGCCTGCCAGATCTGGTCGTAGAGCGAAACCTCGATCTCGCCATCCTTCATATCAGCAGGAATACCAGCGGCCAGCACCTTGCGAGCCTCTTCGCCACTCAGCTTCACCTTGTAATCACGCAATCCGCGAACATAGATATCATCAGCATCCTGCAGGATACGTACCTTCTCAGGCGTGATATCGCCCAGGATACGCACAGCCAGACCAGGACCAGGGAAGGGGTGACGGGTAATCAGGTGTTCGGGCATGCCCAACTGGCGACCTACACGACGCACCTCGTCCTTAAACAGCCACTTCAGGGGCTCACACAGCTGCAGATGCATCTCCTTAGGCAGACCGCCCACATTATGATGGCTCTTAATAACCTTGCCGGTGATGTTCAGCGACTCGATACGGTCGGGATAGATCGTGCCCTGTGCCAGCCATTTGGCATCGGTAATCTTCTTGGCCTCAGCATTGAAGACCTCCACGAAGTCACGACCGATAATCTTTCGCTTCTGCTCCGGATCGGTCACGCCAGCCAGATCGGCAAAGAACTTTGCGCTGGCATCCACACCGATCACGTTCAGGCCCAGCACCTTGTAATCCTCCATGACCTGGGTAAACTCGTTCTTACGCAGCATACCATGATCCACGAAGATACAGGTCAGGTTACGACCAATGGCACGATTGAGCAGGACGGCAGCGACAGACGAATCCACGCCACCGGAAAGACCGAGGATCACACGGTCGTTACCCAACTGTGCCTTCAGCTCTGCCACCGTGGAGTCGACAAACGAAGCGGCACTCCACTCCTGACGACTGCCACAGATATCAACCACGAAGTTCTGCAACAGCTGCTTACCCTGCAGGGTGTGGAACACCTCGGGGTGGAACTGCACGGCCCAGATGGGTTGAGTGGTGCTGGCAAAAGCAGCGTTGGTAACATCGGCAGTACTACCGATGACCTTAAAATCTTCAGGGATCGCTGTAATCGTATCACCATGGCTCATCCATACCTGCGAGTGCTGTTCAAAGCCCTTGAAGAGCGGGTTTGTGGTATCTACCGTCTTCAGGTTCGCACGGCCATACTCACGGGAGTCGGCCTTCTCCACCTTACCTCCCAACGTGTGAGAGATGAACTGCGCACCATAGCAGATTCCCAGCACAGGCACCTTGCCGACGAACTGCGACAGATCGACCTTAAACGCCTCGGGATCGTGGACTGAGTAGGGCGAGCCACTCAGAATCACACCAATCACCGACGGGTCGTCGTTCGGGAATTTGTTGTAGGGCATAATCTCGCAGAAGGTGTCCAGCTCACGGACACGACGGCCGATGAGCTGTGTCGTCTGTGAACCGAAATCCAAAATAATAATCTTCTGTGTCATTGTTTATAATTGTTTGATAAATGTTTCTGCCTGGTCCAGCGTGTCGAGCTTACCAACATCCATCAGTTGTAAGTCGCGCGCCTCATAACCTCTGATCAGGTGATCGCCACAGGCCTTCAGGTAGAAGTCCATGATGGGGAATCGCTCGGGCCATTCAGCCAGGAGTGGCGTTAAGGAAGGATGAAAGACATGAATACCCGAGAAAGCCCGTAGAAGATTCGCTTTCTCGCCTTTCACCTCACCCGTTTCGATGTTAGTCCAGCCATGCAGGCGCATAGCGTCGTCAAACATCAGGTAGCGCTTGGTCTTACGCTCGCTTACTACCAGCAAGGGGGCATCCATCGGGAGGGCGTTCAAATCAAGGTTACTGAGGATATCCACGTTGTGGATGAGGATCGGGCTCGCGGGATCGAAGAGGGGCAGTGCCTTCTTGATACCGCCACCTGTCTCCAGGAGTGCCGCCGTCTCATCAGAGATCCTGATGTCTAACCCGAAATGGTCGTTGGCTGACAGATAGTCTGTAATCTGACTGGCAAAGTGGTGCACATTCACCACGATCCGCTCATAACCCGCCTGTTTCAGCTTCATGATGACGTGCCAAAGCAGCGGTTGCCCCCCTACCCTGACCAATGCTTTGGGCATCGTATCGGTCAAGGGTTTCAGTCGGGTTCCAAGGCCCGCCGCAAAGATCATCGCCTGTTTCATGCCTGCAAAGGTACTAATAAGTGGGCAAAAATCCAAAAAAAAGCATGATTTTTTAAGATTTAGCTGTCATGCTGCCGCGCCTCCAATACCTGGGTGATCTGCTGCTCACGATGACAGATGTGCACCTCGATGCCGAATTTCTCGTGCAGGTGCTCTGCCAGATGCTGGGCTGAATACACGCTACGATGCTGACCACCCGTACAACCGAAACAGAACATCAGTGAGGTGAAGCCACGTTGGATATAGCGGCGCACATGGTTATCTGCCAGCTTATAGACAGAGTCGAGGAAGGTCAGGATCTCACCATCGTCCTCCAGGAAACGGATTACCGGTTCGTCGAGGCCCGTCAGTTTCTTATACGGCTCATAACGTCCCGGGTTGTGCGTACTGCGACAGTCGAACACGTAACCGCCACCATTGCCGCTCTCATCCTCAGGAATACCCTTGGTAAACGAGAAGCTGAACACACGCACCACCAGCGGACCCTGGGCATCGTATTTCGAGAAGGTGGCAGGACCATCCTGCGGGTGGGTCTTATACGGATTCAGATCAGTCGTCTTATAACCGTCGGCACGGCTACCCATTGTCTCTATCTGGGCATACTGCGGCAGCTCGGTCAGTTCCTGGAGCACCTTCATCAGATAGGGATAGTGGAACTGGCTTGTGCTGTTCAAAATCTCCCGCAGGTTTTGGATAGCAGGGGGTATCGACTCGATAAAGTGTTTCTTCTGCTCGAAATAGCCACGGAAGCCGTAGGCACCTAGCACCTGCAATGTGCGGAACAGGACGAACAGCGACAGACGGTTGGCGAAATGGCGGGCTGGAGGCACTTCGGTATAGTTCTTCAGGGAGTTGTAATACTCATATACCAATTCGCGCCTCAGCTTATGCGGATATTTGGCAGAGGCCTGCCAGAGGAATGAAGCCAGGTCGTAGTAATAAGGACCCTTTCTGCCACCCTGATAGTCAATAAAATACGGATTCCCCTCGCGGTCGAGCATCACATTACGCGCCTGGAAATCACGGTAGAGGAAACACTCCACGTCAGGCACAGGGTTATCGGTATCTGTCGTCAGATCCTTGGCAAACAGACGGAAATCAGCCTCCAGTTTCAGCTCATGGAAATCGAGCTCGGTAGCTTTCAGGAAGCAATACTTAAAGTAATTGAGGTCGAAGAGCACGCTATCCACATTAAACTCAGCCTGAGGATAGCAGTTGGAGAAGTCGAGTCCACGGGCACCACGTAGCTGGATGTTCGGCAGCTCACGGATGGTTCTGCGCAACAGCTCCTGCTCTTTCAGCGTATAACGCCCTCCTGCCTCACGACCGCCCCGTACGGCATCAAACAGAGATACCGACCCCAGGTCAGTCTGCAAGTAACGCAACTGATCGTCGCTGGCAGCCAGTATCTGAGGTACAGGTAGCTTACGACGGTTGAAATGCTCGGTGAG
Source organism: uncultured Prevotellaceae bacterium (assembly GCA_902784065.1). Taxonomy (GTDB): domain Bacteria; phylum Bacteroidota; class Bacteroidia; order Bacteroidales; family Bacteroidaceae; genus Prevotella. The sequence goes on from CACZTJ010000001.1 coordinate 53,063, forward strand.
ATATAAGAAAGCGTGATTCTCATCGCGGCTGGTACCTATCACACCTATCACGGTCTGCCCTTCATGGTCAGTCAACCTGAAATAGGAACGGTTACTTCCCCCCGCCCCTGACAACTGGTGGACATGGGCCGGTTCTTCGCCCTTCCACTGTCTGTAAAGATCAATAAGTTTCTGCATATCTGGGGCAAAGATAAGAAAAAAGTTCCAAAAACGGAAAGGATTTAGCATTATTTTCAAAAAAACAAAAAAACCGATTGTCTCCCGACAACCGGTTTTTAAAAACAAACTACTTAAAAACTAATCTACTAAAACAAATCAAAAAAATATCTTTTACTCAAATGTAAGCATACTATATTGTCGAGGGATCTTCGAATAGTTGATGCATTTAATGATTAATGATTCCGTTGCAAAAGTACAATGTTTTTTGAAATTCTGCAAGAAATCAACAAAAAAAATGAGTGTTTTTCTACAATAAATTAAAAAAAGAGGGATGAATTTCGATATTCACCCCTCAATTTGATAACTATGCTTAGCAAAATTGTATCATTTGTGAGCGTTCACTGATACGCAAACATTACATCATGCCGCCCATGCCTGGGGCACCACCCATCGGCATAGCAGGTTCCTTCTCAGGCTTGTCAACGATCAGACACTCTGTGGTCAGGAACATACCAGCGATAGAAGCGGCATTCTCAAGAGCGACACGAGCTACCTTGGCAGGATCGATCACACCAGCCTCACGCAGATCCTCATAGATGTCTGTGCGGGCATTGTAACCGAAGTCACCCTTACCCTCGCGAACTTTCTGTACAACCACGGCACCCTCGCCACCGGCATTAGTGACAATCTGGCGCAACGGCTCCTCAATGGCGCGGCAGATGATGTTGATACCGGTCTGCTCATCGGCATTGTCACCCTTCAGGCTGGCCAGAGCCTCCTGAGCACGGATATAGGTGGTACCACCACCGGCAACCACACCTTCCTCGATGGCAGCACGGGTAGCGCAGAGGGCATCATCCACACGGTCTTTCTTCTCCTTCATCTCTACCTCAGAGTTAGCACCTACGTAGAGCACAGCCACACCACCGGCCAACTTAGCCAGGCGCTCCTGCAGCTTCTCCTTATCGTAAGAAGAGGTGGTCACCTCAATCTCCTTCTTGATCTGGGCGATACGATCCTGGATGGCCTGCTTGTCGCCGGCACCGTTTACGATGGTGGTATTGTCCTTAGAGACAGTCACCTTGTCACAGGTACCCAGCATCTCGAGGGTAGCCTGCTCCAGCTTCAGACCCTTCTCCTCGCTGATCACCACGCCACCAGTCAGGGTAGCGATATCCTCGAGCATGGCCTTACGGCGATCACCGAAGCCAGGCGCCTTCACAGCACAGATCTTCAGTCCGCCACGCAGACGGTTCACAACGAGTGTGGTCAGAGCCTCGCTGTCCACATCCTCAGCAATCACCAGCAAGGGGCGTCCGCTCTCAGCAGCAGGCTGCAGGATGGGCAGGAAGTCCTTGATGTTTGAGATCTTCTTGTCGTAGATGAGGATATAGGGGTTCTCCATCACGCACTCCATCTTCTCGCTGTCGGTGATGAAGTAAGCTGACAGGTAACCACGGTCGAACTGCATACCCTCTACCACACCGATGTGGGTATCACGGCTCTTGCTCTCCTCGATGGTGATCACACCGTCCTTAGACACCTTACGCATAGCCTCAGCCAGCAGTTCACCAATCTCCTTATCGTTGTTGGCAGATACGGTAGCCACCTGCTCGATCTTATCGTAGTTGTCACCTACCAGCTCTGCACTCTTGGCGATATGCTCGGTGACAGCCTTCACAGCCTTGTCGATACCACGCTTCAGATCCATGGGGTTTGCACCGGCAGTAACGTTCTTCAGACCCTCAGACACAATAGCCTGGGCCAGGATGGTAGCCGTAGTCGTACCGTCACCGGCATCGTCACCAGTCTTAGAAGCCACGCTCTTGACGAGCTGTGCACCCGTGTTCTCAAACTTGTCCTCGAGTTCGATCTCCTTAGCAACGGTCACACCGTCCTTGGTGATCTGAGGGGCACCGAACTTCTTCTCGATAACGACGTTACGACCCTTCGGACCGAGGGTCACCTTCACTGCATTTGCCAACTGGTCAACGCCCTGCTTCATAGCATCACGGGCGTCGATATTGAATTTAATATCCTTTGCCATAGTTCTTTTACCTTTAAATTTTAAACCTTTTTACTTTTCAATGACGGCCAAGACGTCAGACTGGCGCATCATCAGATATTTCTCACCCTCGAACTCCAGTTCTGTGCCGGAATACTTGCCATAGAGCACTTCGTCGCCCTCTTTCAGGATCATGGCCTCGTCCTTGGTGCCCTGTCCTACGGCCTTGATAGTGCCATGCAAAGGCTTCTCCTTAGCTGTGTCAGGAATGATAATTCCACCGATTTTCTCTTCTGCAGGTGCTGGCAATACCAGCACGCGGTCTGCTAATGGTTTGATGTTCATAATGCTTAATATTTTAGAGTTATACCTTATTTATATTATAATTGGCGAAACGGTCTTCAAACCGTCTCGCCATCTTTTCAGCCAAAACTGTGCCAAGCATGACAGTTGTGACAACTTGTCACATCTTCGTAACAAGAATGCAGGGTCCCCCTGCAGGAATCTTTCATTTTCTTTCTGTCACCAGAAAGAAAACCGAAACAAAAGAAAGAGTGCGAAAACGTCCTGGCTCGGAGGCCGTATGTCCGATTATCGTAATCATTCGAAGAACTCGCTTCGCTCGAACAGCTTCTCACGTCGATTTACTTGTATCGCTATTGCGATCCAAGAATCGAAGAAGATTCCGATAATAGTACATCCTCTAAAGACCTCCTCGTGCGGAATGTTTTCGAGAACGACCCTAACGGGGTCAAATAACATAGCGTAGGGGTTTGCCCCTACGTTGGCGGATGTCACCACCCCAATGCCCCTGTAGGGGGCAAATAACAATTATGAGCCCCTTACAGGGGCGTTGATTATTCGTATCCGTATTCACACAGGGGCAAGCCCCTGTGCTAGATTATTAAACCCCTTTGGGGTTTATATTGGCGTAGTCAGTGTGAATACTATCGCTCGCCCGTTAGTGATAAAAGACTTAACGCGTGTCCCGCGTTACCAAAACGGAGAAAAGTTGTCGGTCTCTGCAACTTTTCGTGTTGCATCCTCCCCATATAGGGGGAGGCCTTGGAGGGGGTGGATGTCTCTTGGTTCATTCTCTGCGCCAGAGAATGAACACCACAGCAGGGCTCCGCCCTGCATAAAAATCGAATTTTTTGGCAAAAGATGATGCTATTATAAAAATAATATGTATCTTTGCACACTGTTACGTAACAAAAAACCACTTATTATGAAACAATTCATTAAAATGACTCTTGCCACGGTATGTGGTATCGCCATCTTTCTGGTTGTAACGGGTTTCTTCTTTACCATCTCCCTCCTGGGAATGGTTGCCAGCGACTCGGCATCAACCAAGGTTAAAGACAACTCTGTCTTCGTTATTAAACTTAATGGCACCATCGAGGAGCGTGCAGAAGAAGGATCACCCCTCGACGCTATCTTAGGCATGAACGACATGGAGGTCATGGGTCTTGACGACCTGCTCTGTGCCATCCGTAAGGCTAAGAACAATGAAGACATCAAAGGTATCTACTTAGAGGGCGGTGCACTCTCATTCGACGCCCCTGCCACTGCCCAGCAGTTGCGCGATGCCCTGAAAGACTTTAAGAAAAGCGGCAAGTGGATTGTGGCTTATGCCGACCACTATTACCAGGCATCCTATTACCTGGCTTCGGTGGCTGATAATATCTACCTGAACGATCACGGAGCCATCGAATTCAAGGGTCTTGGCGGCAAGGGTGAATATATGAAGGGCTTGTACGACAAGCTCGGCATCAAATACCAAGTGGCCAAAGTGGGCAAATATAAGAGCTATGTGGAGCGCAACACCCTGACGGGCATGAGTGACTATGACCGTGAACAGCGCACAGCCTATACCAACGGTATCTGGAACTACTGGCTGAAAGAGATGGCTGAGAGTCGTAAGGTGAAAGCTGAGGCCCTGAACCAACTGGCTAACGACAGCATTATGGGCTTCGCTAATCCCAGCGACTATGTGAAAGCCAAGCTGATCGACAAGGTGATGTTCCCTGAGGAGCTTAAGGCAGAGATCAAGAAGCGCCTGAAGCTCGAAGAAGACGATGACATCCCACAGCTGACACTCTCTGATATGCTCAACGTGAAGTCGGAGAAGAACGACGACGGTGAGAAGATTGCCATCTACTATGCTTACGGTAGCATTGTGGATAGTGAGACGCTGAACCTGATACAGGGTGGCGGTCATTGTATTGTGGGTAAGTCCACCGCAGAAGACCTGCGTAAGCTGGCAGACGACGATGACGTGAAAGCCGTGGTGTTCCGTGTGAACTCCGGTGGTGGCAGTGCCGTGGCCTCTGAGCAAATCCGCCATGCCGTCAAGTTGCTGAAGGCCAAGAAGCCTGTGGTGGTTTCCATGGGTGGTGCCGCAGCCTCTGGTGGCTACTGGATCAGTTCACCTGCCAACTACATCTTCGCCGAGCCGACCACCATTACCGGTAGCATCGGTATCTTCGGACTGATTCCTAACTTCAGCGGACTGGTGACTGACAAGCTCGGTATCACCTTCGACGGTGTGACCACCAACAAATTTTCCGACTATGAAACGGACCTTATTCTTAGCAAGGATAATGACGAGATCATGAAGCACCTGCAGACCTATATCGACCAGGGTTACCAGGATTTCCTCAGCATCGTGTCTGAGGGTCGCGGCATGAAGCCTGCAGAGGTGGACTCCATCGGTCAGGGTCGTGTATGGCTCGCTACCGATGCCCTGAAGATCAAGCTCGTGGATAAGCTGGGTAGTCTGGACGATGCCGTGAAGAAGGCTGCCGAACTCGCCAAGGTGAAGGATTATTATACAGAGGCCTATCCTGGAGAGGGCAGCTGGATTGACAGGTTCATGCCCAACGAGGATAAGGGTTCTTATCTGGACAGTCAGTTACGCAGGGAGTTCAAGGCACTCTTAGGCGATCTGTATGAGCCGCTGATGGAGATCCGTCAGACCGTGAAGGACGGCAGCAGGATCCAGGCTCGCATGCTCGAGGACGTGAGAGTGAAGTGAGGCGTATAAAGAGATGGAAGGGGATCTGATCTCTATCAATTCCACACTACGTCCGCTGAGTTGGCTCTACGGCATAGGTGTCGCTTTCAGGAACCTGCTTTTCGAGGCAGGCATCCTGAAAAGCCAGACATATGCCACACCGGTAATCTCAGTGGGTAATATCACGGTAGGCGGTACAGGTAAGACGCCCCATGTGGAATACCTGATCCGTCTGCTGAAGGACAAGACGAACCTGGCAGTGCTCAGTCGTGGTTACAAACGGAAGAGTCATGGGTTCGTGTTGGGGGATGCTCACGCTACGATCTATGACCTCGGCGATGAGCCATTCCAGATGATGCAGAAGTTCCCTGGTATCACGGTGGCAGTGGATAAGAAACGTACACGCGGCATCAGCAATCTGATTCATGGTGCGGCAGGCAAGGAGATCGACGTGATCCTGCTCGATGATGCCTTCCAGCATCGTTACGTAAAACCTGGCATCAACATCCTGCTGGTGGATTATCACCGTCTGATCATCTATGATGAGCTGTTGCCGTCGGGTCGTCTGCGTGAGCCTGCCAGCAGTAAGAACCGGGCTGACATTGTGATTGTGACAAAATGCCCCACCGACATGAAACCCATGGAGTTCCGCGTGCTCACCAAGGCCATGGCGCTCTATCCTTACCAGCAGCTATACTTCTCAACACATACCTACGAGCAGCTGGAACCTCTTTTCGGTGAAGGAGAACTTGAAAAGCTCGAGGACCTTGCTGACCAGCATGTGTTGTTGTTGACAGGTATTGGACTGCCTGAGCAGATGCGACTCGACCTGGAGCCTTATGCCAAGGAGATCAAACCGCTGGCATTCGCTGATCACCATCAGTTCAAGGAGAAGGATATCCAGCTCATCAACGAGACATTCAGCAGCCTCCCCTCGCCCAGATGCATCATCACCACAGAGAAAGATGCCGTGCGCCTGAAGACCATCGAGGGACTGAGCGACGAGGTGAAGCAACACCTCTATGTGCTACCCATCCGCATTAAGATCTTGCTCGACCAAGAACTATCGTTTAACAAATACATTATTGATTATGTACGCAAAAATTCAAGAAACAGCATCCTGGCTCAAAGCAAGGATGACAACAAGTCCCAAGACAGCGATCATACTGGGAACCGGCCTAGGACAATTAGCTTCAGAAATTACTGACCAGACGGAGATCCCCTATTCGGAGATCCCCAACTTCCCCGTCTCTACCGTAGAGGGACATAGTGGCAAACTGATCTTCGGCAAACTGGGTGGTGTGGATATCCTGGCCATGAAGGGCCGCTTCCACTACTATGAGGGTTATTCGATGAAGGAGGTCACTTTCCCCGTACGTGTCATGTACGAACTGGGCATCAAGACCCTCTTCGTCAGTAATGCCGCAGGTGGCATGAACCCCGGTTTCAAGATTGGTGACCTGATGGTCATCACCGACCATATCAACTTCTTCCCAGAGCATCCGCTGCGTGGCAAGAACTTCCCCACGGGTCCACGTTTCCCAGATATGCATCAGACCTATGATCCCCTGCTCATCAAGATGGCCTTTGACATTGCCCGTGAGAAGAAGATCCGTCTGCAGTATGGTGTCTATGTGGGTCTGCAGGGCCCAACCTTCGAGACCCCAGCCGAATATAAGATGTATCGTATCCTTGGTGGCGATGCCGTCGGAATGTCCACCGTACCCGAAGTGATTGTAGCTCATCATTGTGGTATCAAGACCTTCGGTGTCTCAGTGATTACCGACCTGGGAGGCTTCGATGTACCCGTTGAGGTTAGTCACGAGGAGGTTCAGGAGGCAGCCAACAAAGCTCAGCCCTTAATGACGGAGATCATGAGAGAGCTGATAATCTGGACAGCGAAGTTCGACTATGACCAGACGGAATCATTCAACACAAATCACCCGACGGAAGGATGGAAATAGCGAAATTAGGAGAGTTTGGTCTGATTGACCATCTGACAAAAGATATTGAGCTCAAAAACGACAGCACGAAGTACGGCGTGGGCGATGACTGCGCCGTACTCAGCTACCCTGACAAGGAGGTACTGATCACCACCGACCTGTTGATGGAAGGGGTACATTTCGACCTGACTTACATCGACCTGAAGCACCTGGGCTATAAGTCGGCCATGGTGAATATCAGCGACGTGTTTGCCATGAACGGCACCCCCAGACAGATGACCGTGTCACTGGCCCTGAGCAAGCGCTTCACGGTGGAGGATATGGAGACCTTCTACAGCGGTCTGCGCCTGGCCTGCGACAAGTGGGGCGTGGATATCGTAGGCGGTGATACCACCTCAAGCTACACGGGTCTGGCCATCAGCATCACCTGTATCGGTGAGGCCCGCAAGGAGGATATCGTCTATCGCCATGGTGCCAAGGATACAGATCTGGTGTGCGTCTCCGGTGACCTGGGAGCTGCTTATATGGGACTCCAGTTGCTGGAACGTGAGAAGAGCGTGTATTACAGTCAGGTGGAGGAAGCCAAACGAAAAGGTGACCAGCGTGCATTGGAGGAACTGAAGAACTTCCAACCAGACTTCAGCGGCAAGGAATACCTGTTGCAGCGCCAGCTCCAGACTGAGGCTCGTGGTGATATCATCGAGAAACTGCGTGAGGCTGGTATCCGTCCCACAGCGATGATGGACATCTCCGACGGACTCTCTTCCGAGCTGCTCCATATCTGTAAACAGTCGGGCGTTGGCTGTCGTATCTATGAGAAAAATATCCCCATCGACTACCAGACGGCAGTGATGGCAGAGGAACTGAATATGAATGTGACCACCTGTGCCCTCAATGGCGGCGAGGACTATGAACTGCTGTTCACAGTACCCATCGGTGATCATGAGAAGATAGAACAGATCGACGGTATCAAGCTGATCGGTCACATCACTGATGCGAAATTCGGCAAAGTGCTCGTAACCCGTGATAATCAGGAGTTTGAGCTCAAAGCGCAAGGGTGGGTACACCTATCAGAATAACTTTTTCGAAAAAAAGTCATTCAAATATTTGGTAGGTTCAAAAAATAGTTGTACCTTTGCATCCGCAAACGAAAGGATTGCTGTTTGACACAATGGTGCCTTAGCTCAGTTGGTAGAGCATCGGACTGAAAATCCGTGTGTCCCCGGTTCGATTCCTGGAG
>CACZTJ010000002.1 GCA_902784065.1 uncultured Prevotellaceae bacterium
CAACAAGACCGCATTCTTCACGATGGCAAGGCCAAGACCTGTGCCGCCAAGTGAACGACTGCGGCCTTTGTCTATGCGGTAGAAGCGTTCAAAGATACGGGGCAGATGCTCTGGGGCGATGCCCACGCCATTGTCGCTGAGATGAAACATCCAACCGTCAGATGTCGGCTCAGCGCTGATGTCAATCGTAGTGCCCTCGCCGGCATAGTTGATGGCGTTATCAATCAGATTGCGGAAGATACTGTAGATCAGCGAGGGGTTACCCTGAATGATGATACCTTGTGGCAGACTGTTGCGTAGCGTCATGTGGCGCTTCTCTACGGCAATGGCAGTCTCCTCTACGATGTCACCCACAATCTCCGACACGTCGGTGCGCTCCATCGTAAGCTGGTGGGCAGCATAGTCCATACGGTTCAGTGTTGAGATGTCCTGCAACAGGGCTGTCAGTCGTTGGGCTTGCGCATGTGTGCGCTGGATGAACTGTCGCTGCGTCTCATGATTCATCTGCGGATCGTCGAGGATGGTCTCAGTATAGCCTAAGATGCTGGCTACGGGGGTCTTCAGCTCGTGGGAGATGTTCTGCGTCAGTTCGCGGCGCAGCTGGTTCTCCTTCTCTGCCTGCTCGCGACTGATGCGTTCGTCCATCCTGCGGGCATAGCGATGCAGCAGCAGGGCAAGCCCCGCCATCACCACAACCGAGAACAACAGCAGGTTCCAGTCGCTGGTCTCCTCGAACGGTTCCAGATAAGCCCTGTCGTAATCCTCGAACAGGATGAAGATGACGGCATAGACGGCAAATATCACCATCACGCTCATCCACATCTTCGTTCCTTCCGTCAGTTTCCTCATATCATAACTCAAACACATATCCGAATCCCTGACGACTGACAATGAGATTGGCATATCGCCCTATCTTCTTGCGCATACGGGTGACATTGACATCTACGGTGCGATCGGTCACAATGACATCCTGCGGCCAGACGCTGTCGAGAATCTGCTGGCGCGAGAACACCTTGCCGCGATGGCTCAGCAACAGGACGAGTAGTTCAAACTCGGTCTTAGTCAGCGCCACAGCCTCACCATCCACCTTGACGGACTTGTGACTGAGGTCTATCACCAGACCCTCGTATTGCAAGGTCTTGGGCTTGTCGGCTTCAGCACTCTCCCTACGACAGAGCACCGCCTTCACCCTGGCCATCACCTCGCGGACCGAGAACGGCTTCTTCACGTAGTCGTCAGCCCCAAGTCCGAAACCGTGAAGCATATCCTCCTCCGTGTCCTTCGCCGTCAGGAAGATGATGGGTACAGAGGCTGTGGCCTCGTCACCCTTCAGCTGCCGTGCCAGTTCAAAGCCCGACATTCCAGACATCATCACATCGAGCAGGAGCAGGTCATATTGCGCCACCCCTTTTTCCATCGCCATTTCAGCCGAATACGCCACCTCTGCCTGATAACCCGCAGCCGTCAGGTTATAGCACAGGATCTCGCACAAATCCTGCTCGTCGTCAACTATAAGGATTCTCTTCTGTTCCATTCTGGCTGCAAATATAATAAAAAACTTCGAAAAAGAAAAGCTTTTATCTCCCAAATCTCGCCTGTACGACGTTCACCACGTAGTCGCCCAGTTTCTCGCACCCACTGATGAGGTCGGCGAAGATGGTGCCGAGGGCGTAGTCATACTCATGATCATTAACGGCGTGGATGTTGCCTGCTTTCAGACGGTCGCGCAGCTGGTTGATGTCATTCTCAATCCTGTATGTGTCGCGGATATCGTGCTCGTTGCGATGACCTGACATAATGATATTCATCTGCGTGAGAGCATCGTCACATAGCATCATCATTGTTTCAAGCTGCTGTTGCTGATGAGCGGTGAGACGTTTGCCCGATTCCTGTTTGCGCTTGAAGGTGCGTGCCAGGTTGTAGCAGGCATCACCGATACTCTCCAGCTCACCCACCTCACGTAACATCTGACGGATCTTATGTTTCGTCGCGTCACTCAGGTGGTCTTCACTCACTTGCTCCAAATAGTGGGCGATGGCCAGCTCGGTCTGGTCAGAGTGGTCTTCCGCTTGCTCTATCTGTTGGAAGATGGTGTCAAACAGCTTCTCGTCCTCCTCCTTAGCCAAGCTTCGCACCTGGGCGAACATCCGCTGCATGCGCTCGGCGAAGTGGGCCGTCTCTTTCTGTGCCTGCAGCACGGCTATTTCAGGAGTCTGCACCAGGTTAGACTGTATATACTGAAGGTGCAACTCCTGCTGACCAGCCTGTTCCTTCATAGGCAACAGCCAGCAAACGACGCGTTCCATCTGCGGGATCAGTCCGATGAGCAGCGCCGTATTGGTGATGTTGAAACAGGTGTGGAACATCGCCAGCACGATGGGCAGTCGCTCCGCCTGACCTGTCATCGTCGGGTCATAGCCTACGAATCCGCACACCATATCGACAAAGGGATAGAACACGCAGAGCACCCAGATTACGCCGAACACGTTGAACAGCAGATGGGCCAGTGCTGCCCTGCGCGCCTCTGTGCCAGCCCCCAGCGCCGCGAGATTAGCCGTTGCCGTAGTGCCAATGTTCTCACCCATCACCAGTGCGATGCCGAGATAGATAGGCAGGACCCCCGTGGAACAGAGCAGGATGGTGATAGCCATCACAGCTGCCGATGACTGCACGATGCAGGTGATGAGCGTTCCGATGAGCAGGAAGGCGACAATGGTGAGGTGGCTACTTGTATCAAACGAGGCGAAGAAGCTGACCACCGCCTCGTTGTGTGCCAGATCCATCTCTTTGCCAGCCGAACTCAACATCACCAGCGACAGGAACATAAAGGCGATGCCGAACAGGAAGTCGCCCACGTAGCGGTGGTGCTTGTAGTAGATGAGCACCATACCTAAGAAGAACGCGGGGAACACCACATTCGTCAGATCGACGTTATAACCCAGCGACATGATCCACGCTGTCAGCGTCGTTCCGATGTTCGCTCCCATGATGATGCTGATGGCCTGTGCCAGCGTCAGCAGTCCTGCCGAGACAAACGATACCGTCATTACCGTTGTGGCCGATGACGACTGCACGGCGCAGGTCGCCAGCGTACCCGTCAGCATCCCTGTGAACCGGTTGGTCGTCATCTTCGATAGGATATACCGTAACTGAGGTCCCGCAAGCTTCTGCAGAGCCTCACTCATCATCTTCATGCCGTAAATCAGCAAGCCTAATGCGCCCAGTAATTTCAGCGCTACCATTAAATAATTCTGTGTTGTTTCCATCATTTCTTTTTTGCGCAAAGATACAACAATCTCAGGCACGCTCCAAAAAAATCCTGTTACGATACGGTTACGTAACAGGATTGTAATATCTTGAGTGTCGCTACGGCGAGCATCATCCAGCGTTAATCGCCATTATCATCATCGAAGAGCTTCTCCCGTTTCGAGGACACCTGTTTCAGCACCCCGTTCTTCCACTTGTAAGTTTCATAGACCACATATTCATAACCGTCACGCACCACCGTAGAGATATCCTTCTGCTCCTCGTCGAAGCTCGGCTCCACCATGTTCTCAAACGCCTCTACACGATAGAACTGCAGTGTGACGGGATTCCACACATATGCCACCTGCGTATTCTGCGCATGCGTAGTCATACCCGTATTCACAATCAGGTCGGGGATGCCGTCGAAGTTGATGTCCTTCTCCATCACATAGCCGAACTGATCCAGATTCTCCCCGTCAAGCGTATAATTCATATACTCCCTGATCTCCGGAGCTACCTTCTTGCCGTTCACGAAGCAATCCACGATGACGTCATACAGATCATTCTCATCCTTCTCATACCTCACCTTAAAGCTATAAGCCTCGCGCTTGGGCGCTGTCAGCGTCGCGGGAGCACCAGGCCACCACGTAGGCAGGGCATTTGTCTGTTCCTTCATTTCCGTCATCAGCAGCCGCTTGCCAGTGGTAGGATTCTGCCAGAAGCCCTCCTTGAATTGGTAGTCACCCTCCACCTCATAATACTGTAGATCCATCTTTCCCGTCATCTCGCCATCGGGCTGGTACTCCTCAAACCCCTCGCGGTAAAGATGATCGTAATTGGGATCCTTCGCATCGGCTTCGAGAGGATGTCCAACAACCAGAATCGGCGCCGGATTCTTGGCATTGGGATAGTACATATAACCCGCACAACGGTGGTCATTCTCCCCAGCCTGCTGATACCCATACACCAGTTCAAAGGCAGTCCTGCCGTTCAGTTTACCTTTAAAACAGTGAATCTCATTTTGCGCTGCCATCGTGGCGGCATAGAAAAAGAGCAATAAAAAAACAACCTTTCTCATAACTGTTGAATGCTAAATATATGCAAAGTTAAGCAAAAACAATGATACAACCAAACATCTGGGCTATAAATTGATATTCCCCCTTGTCATCTCGACCACGCTCGACATTTGGTCGCTTGCTACCGAAGGGACGCAGGAACGGAGTGAGTGGAGAGATCTCTCCATGCGCTTCGCTTAGTCGAGATGACAAAACGGCGCTCGAAGATAGGTTGCATCTCGGAAAAGCCCAAAAAAATATGATTTTCTTTGGTTTTTCTCTCGATTTGCACTATCTTTGCCAAAGATTATAGAAATAAGGTATGTTTGAAGTCATAGATGCCACGGGGTCGGGCTATCATAGCGATCCTCGGATGCGGGAAATAGAGGGCGAGATGATCAGGAGCCATGAGCTGTGCCTGAAGATCTCGGCCAAGAAACCTACTGATCCTGACTATAAGGGACTGCTGGAAGAGCTGTTCCAGCATGAAATCGATGACAGTGTGGCCATCGTCTCGCCATTCTATTGCGATTGCGGCTGCCGGATGACGATCGGTAAGCATGTCATAATCAACAAGGGGGCTACGATTATCTCGCCGGGGAAGGTGGTGATAGAGAACAACGTGCTGATTGGCCCTGAAGTAAAGATCGTAACGGTGGATCACGACCTCCATGACCGTCACAACCTGTTTCATTTCGGACAGGTGACGATCAAGGAGAATGCGTGGATCTGCATCGGAGCCATCATCTGCCCGGGCGTAACCATCGGCAGGAATGCCGTGGTGGCTGCGGGCGCTGTGGTAACGAAGGACGTGCCCGACGATGTGGTGGTGGGCGGTAATCCTGCCAGAATCATTAAAAAGATAGACAAGATATGAAAACAAAACATGTACAGTATGAGACTCACGGCACGTGCTCGAAGATGATTGATGTGACTGCCGATGAGAACAATGTGATTCAGCAGGTGTTCTTCCTGGGGGGCTGTAACGGCAACCTGCAGGGGGTGAGCCAGCTGGTGCGCGGACAGCAGATCGACGATGTGATCAAACGGCTCGACGGCATCCGCTGCGGCACAAAGGGCACCTCATGCCCCGACCAGCTATGCAGGGCGCTGGAGCAACTGAAGAACGCACCGCTGGAGGACTAAGGAATCATGCAGACAAGCATCGACCAAACGAAGTGGTACGACCGCATCTGGGCCTCGCTGATCTTCTTCACCCGCCTACCCTTCTGGCGACTGCATCAGCCGCCGAGGGAGTGTTACCAGCGCGTGGTGGAGCAATGGCCCCTGGTGGGGTGGCTCACGGGGGGCGTGATGGCTGCCACACTGTATTTCGGCAGTATGGTGATGCCCTACCCGCTGGCGGTGGTTCTGGCCATCGCAGCCCGTCTGCTTCTTACTGGGGCACTGCATGAAGACGGGCTGGCTGACTTCTTCGACGGATTCGGAGGGGGCGGCAACGACCGGCAGCGCATCCTCGACATCATGAAGGACTCGCACATCGGCACTTATGGCGTGCTGGGGCTGATACTCTACCTGGCCTTGCTGGCGGGCAGCCTGCTCTCTTTTACGCCGCGCAGCGCTGCCTTGCTGATCCTGGCGGCTGACCCCTTTGCGAAGATGGTGGCATCGCAGCTGATCCTGATGATGCCTTATGCCCGGAAGGAAGAGGAGGCAAAGGCGAAAACGGTGTATCGAAAGTTCGGGGCGGTGACGGGCATCAGTCTGGCTATTCAGGGTCTGCTGCCGATGGTGGCGTTCATCTGGCTGACGGGCATCGCCTGGGAGACGGTGATCTTCCTGCCTTGTCTGGTGATGTATTTCCTCTATCTGCTGATGTGGCGCAAGATTCACGGTTACACGGGCGACTGTTGCGGTGCGGCCTTCCTGCTGGTGGAGCTGGCGGTATATCTGGTGGTCGCTGTGCAATTTCATCTCTCAACGATATGAAGAAACTGATTCTAATAACTGGTGGCCAGCGTTCTGGCAAGAGCAAGGAAGCCGAAGCTCTGGCACTGCGCCTCTCGGCAAACCCCGTCTATGTGGCGACTGCCCATATCTGGGACGAGGAGTTCAGGGAGCGTGTGCGCAGGCATCAGGCGCGGCGCGGACCGCAATGGACGAACATTGAGGAGGAGACAGCGCTGAGCCGACATGACCTGACGGGGCGCGTGGCGGTGATCGACTGCGTGACGCTCTGGCTCACCAACTTCTTCTTTGCCAGCGATGCCGATACAGACAAGTCGCTCGAACAGGCAAAAGCGGAGTTTGACAAGTTCACGGCTCACGAGGCGACCTACATCTTCGTGACCAACGAGATTGGCAGCGGCGGCGTGAGCGAAAACGCGATACAGCGCAAGTTTACTGACCTGGAGGGCTGGATGAACCAGTATATCGCCTCGAAGGCTGATGAGGTGATCCTGATGGTGAGTGGTATTCCCGTAAAAATAAAATGAAGCATTTCGACATTCATCCTATCAAAAATTCGTTGGCGAAGGCCATCCAAGAAAAGATTGACAACCTGAACAAGCCCAAGGGTGCGTTGGGGCGGCTGGAGGAGATTGCCATGCAGGTGTGCCTGATTCAGGAGTCACTCACGCCCTGTCTCGCCCACCCCTGTCACCTGCTCTTCGGAGGTGATCACGGCATCGAGCGCGAGGGTGTCAGCGTGTCGCCCCGTGAGGTGACCTGGCAACAAATGAAGAACTTTACGCTGGGGGGCGGCGGCGTGAATATGTTCTGCAGGCAGCATGGTTTCAAGCTGCGCATCGTGGATGTAGGCGTGGATTACGACCTGAAGGCGGTGGAGGGGATCATCGACCGGAAGATCGCACGCGGCACGAAGAACTTCCGCTACGAGCCTGCCATGAGTGAGGCGGAGTTTGACCAGGCGATAGCTGTGGGCTGCGAGATGGTGGACGACTGTGTCGCCGAGGGGTGCAAGGTGGTGTGCATCGGTGAGATGGGAATTGCGAACACCTCGCCGTCGAGCATCTGGATGTCGATCTTCGGGGATATTCCCCTGGCTGACTGTATTGGTGCAGGAGCGGGACTCGACAAGCCCGGCATCGCGCATAAGTACGAGGTGCTGAAGGAGGCGCTGAGTGGTTACCACAGCTGCGAACCGCAGCCTACACCCATCACGCCGCTCCGCTATTTCGGGGGCTTCGAGATGATTGCTGCCATCGGGGCGATGCTGCGCGCCGCTGAGCAACACCTTATTATATTAATAGACGGATTTATCATGACGGCCTGTGCAGCTGCTGCCATCCTGCTCTACCCTGCCTCAATGGATTATATGATCTTCACCCATTGTGGTGACGAGAGCGGGCATAAACGGATGCTCGACATGGTGGGCGCCAAGCCGCTGCTACACTTGGGACTGAGGCTCGGCGAGGGTACCGGCGCCCTCTGCGCCTACCCCATCATCGACTCTGCCGTGAGGATGATCAATGAGATGAACAACTTCGACAACGCCCAAATCACCAAATATTTCTGACCAGCACAAAAAAAGAGGCATCCGATGTTTTCGGATGCCTTTCTTCTTACTTCTTCGATACCATGGCCGGATGCTTCTTCAAGTGCTCCAACCGGTACTGACGAGGCGTGATGCCTACAAACCTGTAGAACGAGCCATAGAAGGCCTGACGGTTTGCAAAGCCTACCATGTAACCAACATCCTCCATGTCCAGATCCTGGTAACGCTTGTCGACAAGAATCGTCATCGCTTCATCAATGCGGTACTTGTTGACAAAGGAAGAGTAGTTCATGTGGAAACGCACATTCACGACAGCAGAGATATAACGTGTGTTGGTACCTATATCAGCTGCAAGCTTCTTAGCTGAATAGTCCTTGTCACGATACTTCTTCTGCATGACGATGATGTTCATGATCTGCTCCTGCATCTCATCCATCATCCTTGGGCTGACAAGACTTCTGTAGGCAGCTACTTTCTCTTTTTTCTCTGTAATGTTATACTTTGCCATACGCTATGTAGGTTGATTTGTTGCAAATATACAAAATTATCTGATATACTGAACAATTACGAGTAAAAATTTACGTAAAATTAACTTTCAAAAATATTTTCCCTACTTCGCATAAGCAACACTACGGGTCTCACGAATCACGGTGATCTTCACCTGTCCGGGATAGGTCATCTCGTTCTGGATCTTCGTGGCGATATCTGTGCTGAGGGCCTCGCTCTCGGCATCGTTCATCTTATCGGCACCAACGATGACACGGAGCTCACGACCTGCCTGGATGGCGTAGGTCTTCGTGACACCAGGATAACTCATGGCAATCGCCTCAAGATCGTTCAGACGCTTGATGTAAGCCTCTACAATCTCACGACGGGCACCAGGACGGGCACCTGAGATGGCATCGCACACCTGAACGATGGGAGCCAGCAGGGTCTGCATCTCCATCTCGTCGTGGTGGGCACCGATGGCATTGCAGATATCGGGCTTCTCCTTGAACATCTCGGCGATCTTGGCACCATAGAGTGCGTGTGGCATCTCGCTGTCCTCATCGGGCACCTTACCGATATCGTGGAGCAGACCGGCACGCTTGGCTTTCTTCGGGTTCAGACCGAGCTCTGCTGCCATCACAGCACAGAGGTTTGCGGTCTCGCGGGCATGCTGCAACAGGTTCTGTCCATAAGAGCTGCGGTACTTCATCTTACCGATGATGCGGATCAGTTCAGGATGCAGACCATGGATACCCAGGTCGATGGCGGTGCGCTTACCTGTCTCGATGATCTCATTGTCGAGCTGCTTCTTCACCTTGGCTACCACCTCCTCGATACGGGCGGGGTGGATACGGCCATCGCTGACCAGCTGATGGAGGGCCAGACGGCATACCTCACGACGAACGGGATCGAAACCGGAAATGACGATGGCCTCAGGGGTATCGTCAACCACGATCTCAACACCAGCTGCAGCCTCAAGGGCACGGATGTTACGACCCTCTCGACCGATGATACGGCCTTTCACCTCATCATTATCGATATGGAACACGCTGACGGAGTTCTCAATGGCAGTCTCGGTAGCGACACGCTGGATGGTCTGAATGACAATCTTCTTGGCCTGGGCATTGGCATTGAGCTTGGCCTCGTCCATAATCTCATTGATATAGCTGGCGGCAGCGGTCTTAGCCTCATCCTTCATCGACTCTACCAGACGGGCCTTGGCCTCCTCGGCACTAAGACCTGACACCTCTTCGAGCTTCTCGCGCTCCTTGAGCTGCATCTTCTCGAGCTCATCGCTCTTGATAGCCAGAAGCTTCTTCTCGTTGTCGATACGTGTCTGCTGGTTGTCGAGATCGTTCTTTCGACGACCCAGCTCTTCCTGACGTTGATTCAGCGAGATCTCACGCTGCTTCAGGCGGTTCTCACTCTGCTGGATGTGCTGGTTGCGCTGCTGCACCTCCTTCTCAAGCTCACTCTTCTTGTTGAGGAACTTCTCCTTGACTTCCAACAGTTTCTTTTCTTTGATGACCTCAGCCTGCTTTTCGGCATTATCGACCATCTCTCTGTATTTCCCCTTCAGTACGTAGCGGAAAACAAGATATCCACCGACGCCTCCCAGAACGAGCGCACCGGCAGCAATCAATAGTACAAAAATTAAATCCATATAAAATCTATATTGTTAAAATGATATTCTTACTTCAGCGCTTCCTCAATCTCAGAAGTCAACTTCGCAAGAACATCATCATAGGGAGCAGTATCATTCTTACTGCGCTCGCGCTCATGGAGCAAGGCAATATCAATCAGCGTCATCAGCGCAATTGTATGCTCGCCCTTTCGACCCTTATAAGCCTGAGCATAGGCATTATAACGGTCGGTTATGAGCTTGGCTGCACGGCGATAGAGCTCTTCATCGGAGCGACGTATCGTCACCTCAATCTCTTCGTCATAGACGTGCAACCTTATATGGAGTCTGTCGTTTTTTACTTCTGCCATTGAATAGCACTTTTATTTTCCGTCACTCAGAAGGGAGATGCACTTGTTCACATCGCGGATCATCTTGGTAAGCCTTGCCTTGGCACTCTCGAGATCGCCATCGGTGATTTCCAGCATCTTTGCCATCTTCAGTGAATTGTAGTTACTATCCGCCTGAGCCAACTGTGACTTGAGATCCTGAATCTCCTTTTCGCCTTTCTCCAACCGCGCATGCAAAGCACTATTCTCCTTTTTCAGTTCCTGAAAACGAAGAATCATCTGCCTTACGCGCGTCTCGAAAGTTGTCAGCGTCTTCTCATTTGGATCCATACCATAACTATTTGGAGTACAAAATTATATAAAATTCGCTTTAAAGGTAAGCAAAGAACTTATCTTTTAAGATTTTTTATATTATTTGTCGTCGTTAGCTGGCTTCGGTTCCTTCTTTGCGAGCATGACCACCTTATATACAAAGTCGGTGACCCACTTCTGGGAGAAGCCCAGGCGACGGTTGTATTCACGTACAGCCACCACCGTCTTCATCACGCCGGCATCATTGAAGTCGTTCTTGTTGAAGATATCGTTTACCGTCTTCTCTGTCATAGAGTACAGAGCCTTCTTCATGAAACCAGGCAGGCGGAGCTTGAACTTCATCAGATTGCCTGTCAGCATCATGATGTCCTGCGTGAAGCCCTGGAACTGAAGCAGATAGGTCTGTGCATCCTGAATCTTCTTACAGCGACGGCGCAGGCTCTGGTCGATCTCCTTGAAGAAGTCGTCGTCCATATTATACATCTCCTTCAGCATCTTCTTACAGCGGGTACGTTCGCCCACACCCAGTTTGTTATTTACGGTAGGCACCTTCAGGGTTGCCTTGAACACACGAAGATCGGGAAGAGCTGCCAGATTGGTGATACCCAGATCAGCAGCCATCGCTGCCTGGAAATACACACGGATCAGCGTCATGAAGTCTTCCATTCCACCGACCTTCTGCGCATCGTTCCTTCCAAAAATTTTATTCCAAAATCCCATAATAATTCGTAGATAAATTAAATTTCGCGTGCAAAGTTACGAAAAATAAAAGAAAAATCGTATCTTTGCAGCGAAAAAGTAAACAAATAAGATAAAATTATGAAAGGAATCGTATTAGCAGGTGGTTCAGGAACACGCCTCTACCCCATCACCAAGGGCGTCAGCAAGCAGTTGATCCCCATTTTCGACAAACCGATGATCTACTATCCCATCTCGACACTCATGCTGGCCGGTATCCGTGAGATCCTGATTATCTCAACACCATACGACCTGCCAGGCTTCAAGCGTCTGTTAGGCGACGGCAGTGAGCTCGGCGTGCGCTTCGAATATGCAGAGCAGCCCTCTCCCGACGGTCTGGCACAGGCATTTATCATCGGTGAGGAGTTTGTGGGCTCTGACAGCGTTTGTCTGGTGTTAGGTGATAATATCTTCTACGGCAGCGGTTTCACTGGCATGCTGAAGCAGGCTGTCATCAACGCAGAACAGAACGATCACGCCACAGTCTTCGGCTATTGGGTGAACGACCCGGAGCGCTACGGTGTGGCTGAGTTCGACCAGGACGGCAATTGTCTTAGCATCGAGGAGAAGCCCGCCAAGCCGAAGTCGAACTACGCTGTCGTAGGACTCTATTTCTACCCGAACAGTGTGGTGGAGATTGCGAAGAACATCAAGCCCAGCGCCCGTGGGGAACTGGAGATCACAACGGTGAACCAGAAGTATCTCGAGCAGAAAAACCTATTGGTGCAGACCCTGCAACGCGGCTTTGCCTGGCTTGACACTGGCACACACGACTCGCTTTCTGAGGCTTCCACCTTTATCGAGGTGATCGAGAAGCGCCAGGGACTGAAGGTGGCCTGTCTGGAAGAAATTGCCTACAAGCGAGGCTGGATTACAAAGGAGCAGCTGATAGCCTTAGCCCAGCCGATGGCTAAGAACGACTACGGCATGTATCTGCTCCGTCGCGCTGAAGAGTACGTGAGATAACGTACTCTTCGCAATTTTTTTGGCGAAAAATTTGGTAGTTTCAATAAAATACCTTAATTTTGCACGCAGAATATTAATAATTTAAAAACCGTTATTGCCTATCGAAACAGCATTTACTCAGATTTTAAAATGATTTAAAGTATGAGTACATTGAAAACAATGACCGACGAGGAGTTGGCATTGGCTTACGTTGATGGTAATAACAGAGCATTCGACGAGTTACTTTCCCGCAGTCAAGACAAGATCTTCAGCTACATTATTTATATAGTGAAGGATGAAGACCTGGCCAACGACCTGTTTCAGGAGACTTTCCTCAAGCTGATAACCAAGCTGAGAGATGGTCGCTATACCAATTCAGGAAAGTTTATCTGGTGGGCAACACGCATTGCACACAACGTAATCATCGACCACTACAGGGCCGTGAAAAGCAGTAAGATCGTGGATCAGGGAGAAGACAACGACCTCTCGAACCTGCGTGGCAACTCCATGCTTGAGGGCAACCGTGAAAGCGAGTTAACAAATGCACAGGTGATGAAAGATGTGAGACGTCTGATGGACAACCTGCCTGAGGCACAGCGTGAAGTGGTTTTCATGCGTTTCTATCAGGACTTGTCGTTCAAAGAGATTGCCGAGCAGACGAATGTCAGCATCAACACGTCATTAGGACGTATGCGCTACGCCCTGATGAACATGCGGAAACTGTCGAAGCAATACGGGGTTAACCTCGCGGTAGATTTCTGAGCTGGCGGATCACCTCCTCGGGTTGAGGCGCATTGAACACATAGCTGCCACTGACGAGTACATCAACGCCAGCAGTCACCAGACGAGGCGCAGTCTCACCTTGTACACCACCATCCACCTCAATCAAGGTGTTCAGGCCCTTCTCGTCGATCATCCGGCGCAGGCGCTTTACCTTATCGATGGTGTTCTCGATGAACTTCTGTCCACCAAAGCCAGGGTTCACACTCATCAGCAGCACCATGTCGATATCGCCCAGGATATCCTCGAGCACAGAGACAGGCGTAGAGGGATTCAGGGTTACACCGGCTTTCATACCTGCATTTTGAATCTCCTGAACCGTACGATGCAGATGGACAGAGGCCTCGTAATGTACATTCATCATCATCGCACCCAGTTTGGCTGTCTGCTGGATATATCGCTCGGGCTTCTCTATCATGTAATGCACATCGAGCGGTTTCTTACATACCTTGGCAACAGCCTCAAGCACAGGGAAGCCAAAAGAAATATTTGGCACGAATGAGCCATCCATCACATCGAGGTGAAGCCAATCAGCCTCACTCCGGTTAATCATGTCGATGTCGCGGTCGAGATGCAGAAAGTCGGCGGCGAGCAGTGAAGGTGATACTAATGTCATAATCTCAGTTTAGGCCATAAGCCTTGTTAACATTGGGTTGATAGGTGTAAGCTATCTGCCGGATGATGTCAAGCGTACGCGCTTTGGGTCGTGGGGTAGAAATCTTCATAGGCAATCATTTTTAAATGTTGTTTATACCTAAGAAACGCACACACCTTTTACTTTATTATATAGTTCTCGATATTTTTGTTACCATTCAGGAAATCACGGGCTTTCATGCGGGTCTTTCCTGCCAACTGCAGTTCGTCGATCTGCAACAGACAGTCGCTAGTGGTGATATAGAGCACTCCCTTATCGACTACAATCACGCCAGGGTGCATATCTACAGACTGACTGGTCTTCGTCGTCTTGGAAATCTTCAGCACTACCGTCTTACCATTAGGCCCCGTCAGGGTGGTCCATGCACCAGGATACGGACTCAGGCCACGAATAAAGTCGTAGATACGCTTAGAAGGTTGCTTCCAGTCAATCTCGCAGGTATCCTTAAACAGCTTCGGGGCTCCGTAGAGGTGAGACTCATCTCCCATCAGATCTTCCTGAGGGATGCTCTCTGGCTGACCACCCGCCTCTATGATCTTCTCCAGAGTCTCCAGACAGATGTCTGCACCAAGATGCATCAGACCATCATACACATATTCTACATCAGCGGTGTCAGGGATGTCGAAAGGTTTCTGCAGGATCACACGACCTGTGTCGATATCCTTGTCGAGGAAGAAGGTCGTAACACCTGTACGCGTCTCACCATTGATGACAGCCCAGTTGATAGGAGCCGCACCGCGATACTGAGGCAGCAGAGCCGCATGCACATTGAAAGTGCCGTAAGCAGGCATGTCCCAAACCACCTCAGGCAGCATACGGAAGGCTACTACCACCTGGAGGTTGGCCTCATAACTGCGTAACTGCTCCACGAATGCCGGATCCTTCATCTTCTCAGGCTGAAGCACAGGCAACTGGTGCTCAAGTGCATATTTCTTCACTTCGGAAGGCTGCAGCTCATTCTGATGACGTCCTACGGGTTTGTCAGGCTGTGTCACCACTGCCACCACATTATAATCGTTCTCCACCAGAGCCTTCAGTGTCTCCACAGCAAACTCGGGTGTACCCATAAATACAATTCTTAAATCCTTCTTCTCCATAAATAGTCATTTAAACTAATCCTCACTCATATCTGCCACCATCTTACGATACATCGTATAGATACGCTGACGAGAGATATAACCTTTCAGGCGGTTTTCCGCATCAAGCACAGGCAACCAGTTGGCACCGGTTCGATCAAATGCACGCATCACGTCTGCCATTGGTGTGGTATCACTCAGGTGGGCCTTCGGCTCCGTCATCAGCTGCGAAGCCATAAAATGGTGATAAAGCTCAATACGGAACACCACATTACGGATCTTCATGATATCTATCTCACCCAACAGCATGCCGCCTGCATCCAACACTGGAATCACAGTAGAATGGCTGCGACTGATCTTATTGACGATCTGTCCAAGTTCCATATCTGGCGTCACACTCAGATAGTCCTTCTCAATCACAGAGTCGAGATTCATCAGCGTCAGCACGGCATGATCCGTGTGGTGGGTAATCAGCTTTCCCTGTTTTGCCAGACGAGAGCCGTAGATGCTGTGAGGTTCGAAGATGATAATCGTGAGATAGGCACACACACTGACAATCATCAACGGCATGAACATGCTATAGCCACCTGTCAGCTCAGCAATCAGGAAGATACCCGTCAGAGGGGCATGCATCACACCCGACATCACACCAGCCATTCCCAACAACGAGAAATTCTTCTCTGGGATATAAACACCTATCTCGTGCATGTTCCATATACGAGAGAAAAGGAAACCTGTGAAACAACCGATGAACAATGAGGGGGCAAAGGTACCACCACAGCCACCGCCACCATTCGTGGCAGAGGTAGCCATCACCTTCGTAAACAGCACCAAAGCGATATATGGAATCAACATCGAGCCTTGTCCAGAAAAGAGGGAGTTATTCAGAATCTGATTCCAGTCAGCCTCCGTCTTTCCGTTCAACAGCAGATTGATGCTGATATAACCCTCACCATAGAGTGCCGGGAACAAGAAGATGAGCAGACTCAAGACGACACCACCGATAGCCAGTTTGGCATAGGGCTTATCCTTAAAACGGGCAAAAACATCCTCACAAACACCCATCATACGGATGAAATAAAGCGATATCAGGCCACAACTGATGCCTAACAACACGCAGGCAGGAATACGCTCCACTGACCACTCACTGTCGAGATGGAACGTAAAGAGCGAGGCATCGCCCCTGAAGATGTAGGTAAAACACGTAGCTGTCACACAAGAGACGAGGATAGGCAACAAGGCCGACATCGTCATATCAATCATCAGCACCTCAAGTGTAAACACCAGACCAGCTATCGGCGCCTTAAAGATACCGGCAATAGCGCCTGCGGCACCACAACCCACAAGTGTCATCAGCATCTTCCGGTCAAGATGGAAAATCTGACCGAGGTTTGAGCCGATGGCCGATCCCGTCAGCACAATCGGAGCCTCAGCACCCACAGAACCACCAAAGCCAATGGTGATGGCAGACGCAATGACTGAAGACCAGCAATTGTGTGATTTCAGACGCGACTTATTGGTGGAGATAGCGTATAGGATCCGAGTGATACCGTGTGAGATATTATCCTTGACCACATAACGCACAAAAAGCGATGTCAGATAGATACCCGCCACAGGATAGACCAGATAGAGCCAGTTTGCTCCTGTACGATCGAAAGAACTGGTGAGTAGCGATACGATCTGATTGATGATCCAGTGAAGTGAGAAAGCAGCAACTGCAGCAAAGAAACCGACAAGGAGGGCGAGAATGATCATAAACATCTTCTCGCTCACATGTGTTACCCGCCATTCATGCAGGCGTTGTAACAGCGTAGGTTTCGAATCGATCGTTGCGTCCACTTTTATTTCCTGATAATCGTTACTTCGCCGTTTTCTTTCAGTTTGATAATGCTCGAAGGTGTATGGGGCTTATGCTCCTGGCGTCGGCTCCAGCACACATAATCTACAGCCTCAATGATTCTGGGGTCAATATCGCCATAATTCTGTGCAGCAGGCTCTCCACTGATATTGGCGGAGGTAGAGACGATAGCCTTCTGGAATCTGTAGCAAAGCTCTTTGGAGAAAGGCTCGTTCGTGATACGCATCCCTACGCTGCCATCCTCGGCAATCAGATTCTCAGCCAGATTGATGGCAGCATCAAGAATCAGTGTTGTCGGCTTCCCATCACCCTTTTTCAGACTATCAATCAGTTGCCATGCCACATCGGGTACAGTCCTGAAATAACGCTGCATACGGGCATCGCTATCCACCAGACAGATCAGTGCCTTCGAATCATCACGCTGTTTAATCTCATAAATACGCTTCACGGCCTCGGCATTCGTCGCATCACAGCCAATGCCCCAAACGGTATCCGTAGGATAGAGGATCACCCCACCCTTCCGCATGGTCTCAACCGCATTCTTGATATCTTCTTCTCTTGTCATTAGAACTCACTTGTGAAATGGAACTTGATATGTTTAAAGTCCTCTTGCGCCATAGAGAGTACATAGCCCGAGTCTGCAAGGAACACATCGCGACCCTCCTTATCCTTTGCCATATACTGATACTTACGCTTCTTGAAATTTTCCAGCTCAGTATCATCATCACTCTCAATCCAGCAGGCTTTATAAAGGTGTACCGGCTCCCAACGGCATTTGGCATTATATTCGTTCTCCAGACGATACTGAATCACCTCGAACTGCAACTGACCCACTGTACCGATAATCTTTCGATTGTTGAACTGGTTGACGAATAACTGCGCCACACCCTCGTCCATCAACTGGTCGATACCCTTCTGAAGTTGCTTTGCTTTCATCGGGTCGTCGTTCTCAATATACTTGAACAGCTCTGGCGAGAATGAAGGCAGACCACGGAAATGCAACTGCTCACCCTCCGTCAACGTATCGCCGATCTTAAAGACACCACCAGTATCCGGCAAACCTACGATGTCACCTGGCCAAGCCTCATCGATAGTACTCTTTCGCTGCGCCATAAACTGCGTAGGCGAGGTGAAACGCATCGTCTTCCCCTGACGCACATGCAGATAGGGCTGGTTACGCTGGAACTTTCCGCTGCACACCTTGCAGAAAGCGATACACGAACGGTGGTTCGGATCGATATTGGCTGTAATTTTGAAGATAAAGCCTGTGAACTTCTTCTCCTCAGGCTCCACCTCACGCTCCTCAGCTTTCGTTGGACGTGGTGAGGGGGCAATCTCCACGAAACAGTTCAACAGCTCCTGCACACCGAAATTGTTCAGGGCAGAGCCAAAGAACACGGGTGCCACCTCAGCGGCACGATAGCTCTCCACCTCGAATTCAGGATAGACACCATCTACCAGTTCCAGATCCTCACGCAGCTTGGCGGCGTTCTCTTCACCTACACGCTGGTCAAGTTCTTCGCTATTGATATCTACCTCCACCTTATCCGTCACACGCTGTTTGTCGGGTGTGAAAAGATCGAGTTTCTGCTCATAGATATTATAAACACCCTTGAACTTAGCACCTTGATTGATGGGCCAACTCAGAGGGCGAACCTTGATTTCAAGCTCCTGTTCCAGTTCGTCTAGCAGATCAAAGGGGTCACGCCCCTCACGGTCCATCTTATTGATAAAGATAATCACAGGTGTCTTACGCATACGGCAAACAGTCATCAGCTTTCGTGTCTGCGTCTCCACACCTTTGGCACCATCCACCACGATGATAGCCGAGTCAACAGCTGTCAGCGTACGGAAGGTATCTTCAGCAAAGTCCTGGTGTCCTGGGGTATCGAGGATATTTACCTTGTATTCCACATCCGAGCCATCCGGGGTATAGTCAAACTCCATCACAGAGGTCGATACCGAAATACCACGTTGTTTCTCAATGTCCATCCAGTCGGATGTGGCTGTTTTCTTAATCTTATTGCTTTTGACGGCACCAGCCACCTGTATCTGTCCACCGAACAGCAGGAATTTCTCCGTCAATGTCGTCTTACCCGCATCTGGGTGCGAGATAATTGCAAATGTTCTTCTTCTGTCAATCTCCTGATTCATCAATCTTTCTGTTTATTCAATCTTTCAATTTCTTAATGCACGCTTCAAGGCTCTCTTCCCAATAAGGAATTTCAATGCCATAGGTCTGCTTAATCTTTGTCTTGTCAAGCACGGAGTAATGCGGACGATTGGCGGGTGTAGGATACTCTTCCGTATGAAATGGACGCACCTTACAAGTCTTGATGCCAGCAATACGATGGATCGCTTTCGTGAAATCATACCATGATATAACACCTTCATTACTAAAGTGATACACACCTGACTTCACGCCTTGCTCGAAGGCTTCAAAAATCGCAATGGCCAGATCGCGGGCATATGTTGGAGTACCAATCTGGTCGAAGATGACTCCCAACTCCGGGCGCTCCTGACCCAGGCGAATCATCGTCTTCACGAAGTTATTGCCGAAGGTGGAATAAAGCCAGGCCGTACGGATAATCATTGTCTTTGCACATGCTTTCTGAGCCGCTTCTTCACCAGCCAGTTTGGTACGACCATATGTACTATTGGGACAAACTGGGTCTGTTTCCACATAGGGCGTATGGTTGGTACCATCAAACACATAGTCGGTAGAAATCTGAATCATCCAACCACCTCGCTTCTCGACGGCAGCAGCTAAATAGCCTGGTGCCACCGTATTCAGTGTCGCGCAAAGTTCCTGGTTCTCTTCCGCCTTATCCACAGCGGTATAAGCCGCACAGTTCACGATACCATCTATCTCGTTATCACTGACAAACGCCTCCACTGCCTTTTGGTCTGTGATGTCAAGCTCTGCCACATCCGTATTAAAATAGGTATGCTGGGGGTGCTTCGCCTCCAGCAACTGCATTTCGTTTCCCAACTGGCCATTACAGCCTGTCACTAATATCTTCATAATCAATCAAATTTCAGACCTTCTTCCTTATCCTTCTTGTAATAGTCAGAGAGCATACCGATAAATGTTGATATCTCTTTCACGGCATGAGCGGTATCTGGCGAGATGTCCTTTTTCTGCAAACGCAGCATCATCACCCCATAGAGGGAGTTGAAACACGTCTCAATCTCGTTTTCTTCCTTATTAGCACCACGATTGCGCAACTCCACGATAAAGGGAAGTACTTTATAATATTCTGTGTTATAAAAGGGGAATTTAGACGACTGCAACAGCTGATCATTCAGTTCTATCAGCATCTGCAAGGTCACTTTATTGATCTGGAGGTGGCCTTTCTCACGACAACCCTCTTGATTCATCATTCGGATGAGATTACCAAACCAATCAATCTCCTCTTCTTTCTGTTCGTCGGTATAGTCAAACCGCTCCACATACTCACGCTTGATACGTGTCAGCGAACAGTCAAATGCCCGTATCGTATCCTCGATCTGCCACATATACAGCAGATATTCCGCAATGTTCTTCTTTCTTAATTCCTGAGCTACAAACACTATTAATCCTATTTTCTTTTTTGACCTTTAAAAGAATCTGACCAGATTTGTTGTTGTACCTAACAACATGATAACAGAGCCGATGATCACTGCCACACCGATGATCTCATTAATCAGTTTGATACCATAGGTATCGAACTTTGTACGGATCTTATCCACAAGCCACGTCAGTCCCCACCACCAGAGCAATGCACCACCCACGATACTGGCAAAGCCTACAACCATCTCAAACGGATGATCAGGCAGCACGAAGGCAAACTGGGCATACATCGCCAGGAACAAGAAGATAATCAGCGGGTTAGAGAACGTCACAAGGAATGCCGTCCAAGTGTTATACCAAAGTGTTCCCTTCTTCTGACCTGACTGGTGCATCTTCTTCGTAGGATCCGAACGATAGGTATAGAGACCGAAACAGAGCAGCATCACACTACCCACAATCTGCAGATAGAAACGATTCTGGTCGTTGGTGATAAAGTCCATCACAAACGACATACCAAAGCCTGCAAAACCCGCATAGATAATATCGCTGATGGAGGCTCCGACGCCTGTGGCAAGTCCATACCAGCGTCCTTTGTTCAGCGTGCGCTGCACACAAAGGATACCCACAGGACCCATTGGGGCACTGGCAATCACCCCAATCATCATCCCCTTAAAGATGAAGTCCAATATATTTATTGGTACGTAAAACGGCATAACGAGTGCAAAGGTAAGCATAATTTTCAGAACAGGAAAGAAAAACGCGTAAAATGTTGCAGGTTTGAGAAATAATTTGTATCTTTGCACGGCAAAACAAACAGAACGAAATCCAATTATTAACATAATAATAAATCTGAAATAGTATGAACGAGCAAAATGCAGCAATCAAGCCGTATGTCATCGGCTTAGATCTGGGAGGAACGAATTCCGTATTCGGCATCGTGGATGCCCGTGGAGAGATTAAGGCCACAACAGCCATTAAGACTGGTGGTTATGAGAAGGTGGAAGACTATGTGGATGCCTGTGTAGAGGCACTGCAGGTTATCATCGATCAGGTGGGTGGCATTGAGAAGATCAAAGCGATGGGTATCGGCGCCCCCAATGGTAACTATTATAATGGAACGATTGAGTTTGCACCCAATCTGGCTTGGGCAAAAAATGGCGTAGTGCCTTTAGCAAAGCTGTTTAGCGAGCGCCTGAACAATATCCCTGTAGCCCTGACTAACGATGCCAACGCAGCAGCCATTGGCGAGATGGTATATGGTGTGGCACGCGGTATGAAGAACTTCATCGTGATCACCTTAGGCACGGGTGTTGGTTCTGGTATCGTGGTAAACGGTCAGCTGCTGTACGGACACGACGGTTTCGCAGGTGAGCTGGGACACGTAACAATGGTACGTGGTGAGGAAGGTCGCCTATGTGGCTGCGGACGCACAGGTTGCTTGGAATGCTACTGTTCAGCTACTGGTGTAGCTCGTACGGCACGTGAGATGCTCACAAAGACGGATCGTCCAAGTCTGCTTCGCGAGTTGGATCCGGAAAAGATCACATCACTTGACGTTTCTATCGCTGCAGGCAAAGGTGATGAGCTTGCCAAGGAGATCTATGAGTTCACTGGTAAGATGCTGGGCGAAGCCTGTGCTGATTTCGCTGCCTTCTCTTCACCTGAGGCATTCATCTTCTTCGGAGGTATGGTAAAGGCAGGAGAACTGATCATGAAACCAATCCGTGAAGCCTATAACGCTCATGTGATGAATATCTTCAAGAACAAGGCTCAGTTCCTGGTGAGTGGTCTTGACGGCGCTTCTGCAGCAGTGCTGGGTGCCTCAGCTATCGGTTGGGAAATCCAATAATCACGAATACATTGATTATTCCAAGCCGTCGATCGGAAGATCGGCGGCTTTTCTGTATGCCATACCTGTGACGACACAGCATAGTTCGCCATGCTGATTGGTTATTCGTACATCAACATAGGGAATCTTATGATGGTTAAACACCTCTGTGGCCTCAGCGATAAGTGTATCGCCAGCTTTAGCACTCTGAAGGAACACAATATTGTTCTCAATACCCAAAGTAAGCGTCCCTCGACTGTTCATAACAGCAGCTAGGGCTATATCTGCCAAAGTGAAATATGCTCCACCCTGACAGACACCACCAGCATTCAGGTGTTCAGACGTAACAACCAGTTCAGCACGGGCATACCCCTCGCGAACCTCTTTTAATAGACAGCCACTATTTGCAGCAAATCGGTCATTTTGTGATAAAAAGTCTTTTAAAGTCATAGTTTTACGATAAATCGTTGGCAAAAATACACTTTTTCTTTCATTTTATCAAAAAAAGTGGCTGAAAAATTTGGTAGTAAGAAAAATATGCTTAACTTTGCACCCAAAAACTTAAAAAAGACAAGATGAACAATTGTATGTATAACATTTGGTGGTGGCGTAACTCGAGATTAAAATAGTCGCGAGGTTCATAGCCGTATGTTATCATTCAAACAGAAGATATAAGAAGGCTCGTCGCGACAGCGGCGAGTCTTTTTTCATTAGAAATATCACAAAAACAGCCATATAACAATGAAAGAAAATTATTTTGTAGATGAAAGAGGTTTTTACGGAGAGTACGGCGGCGCCTATGTGCCAGAGATACTCTACAAGTGCGTACATGACTTGCAGGAGGCTTATCTGCCCATCATCGAATCGGCGCAGTTCAAAGAAGCCTACCATGCACTCCTGAAGGATTATGTGGGCCGTCCCTCACCTCTTTACTTTGCCAAACGTATGAGTGAACGCTACGGATGTCAGCTCTACCTGAAGCGTGAGGACCTAAACCACACTGGTGCCCACAAGATCAACAACACGATCGGCCAGATTCTGTTGGCGAAGCAGATGGGTAAGACCCGTATCATCGCTGAGACTGGTGCAGGACAGCACGGAGTAGCTACAGCAACGGTCTGTGCCCTGATGGACATGAAATGTGAGGTGTTTATGGGTGCCACTGATGTGGAACGTCAGCACACCAACGTGGAGCGTATGAAGATGCTGGGTGCAGAGGTACATCCGGTAAGGACGGGTAACATGACCCTGAGCGATGCCTGTTCAGAAGCCATCCGCGACTGGTGCTGTCATCCGGCTGACACTTTCTACATCGTAGGTTCAACAATGGGTCCACATCCCTACCCTGACCTGGTAGCAAGGATGCAGAGCGTAATCTCAGAAGAGATTAAATGGCAGCTTGAAGAGAAAATTGGACGTGACTATCCCGACTATCTGATTGCTTGCATCGGTGGAGGATCAAATGCTGCTGGCACTATCTACCATTATGTAAACGATGAGCGCGTAAAAATCGTTCTGGCAGAGGCAGGCGGACACGGCTGGGAGACCAACCATACAGCTGCTACCATCCATAAAGGCACTACTGGCATCCTACATGGTGCAAAGATGCTGGTCATGCAGAACGAAGATGGACAGATTGAGGAAGCCTTCACTATCTCTGCAGGACTGGACTATCCTGGTGTGGGACCGATGCATTGCAATATGGCGAAGAAAGGTCGCACAGAGGTGCTGAGCATCAACGACGACGAAGCTATCTACGGAGGTTACGAACTGACCCGTATGGAGGGAATCATCCCTGCCATCGAGTCGGCACACGCCATCGCTGCCCTTAAAAAACTGACATTCAAACCTACTGATGTGGTTGTGCTGACTGTAAGTGGGCGCGGCGACAAGGATGTAGAAACTTACTTGAACAACAAACTAATGGCAAAGGAATATGGAAACTTTTAAATATACGACCAAAAGCCGTACGATCTTGGCAGATCTCTATACACCAGTAGGCGTATATATGCGTCTGAGGGATCTTTACCCTCAGAGTGCCCTGATGGAGAGTTCTGACTATCACGAGAAAGACAACTCCCGCTCATTCATCGGCATTAATCCCATCGCCTCTGTTGCCATCGGACACGGAGAGGCAACAATCAAATTCCCTGATGGCAGCCAGGAGATGCACACTGTGAGTAAGGCATTCAGCAGTGCTCAAGCCATCCATGCGCTGACAGATCGCATTGAGGTAAGTGGAGAACAGGCAAAGGTATGCGGTCTCTACGGCTATACATCATTCAACGCTGTACGCTATTTCGAGGACATCGCAGTAAAAGATGAGACGCAGACCAAGAATGACGCCCCTGATATGCTCTATATCCTCTACAGAGAGGTGATCGTGTTTGATCATTTTAACAACCTGCTGACACTGGTGACACTGGGCGAAACGGAAGAGCTGGACAAACTCTTCAAGGCCATGAACCGCACAAATATTCAGGCTTACGACTTCCATCCTGTGGGTGATACCACCAGCACGCTGACTGATGAGGAGCACAAGGCAAATATCCGCAAGGGTATCCAGCACTGTTTGAGAGGTGACGTCTTCCAGATTGTTCTTTCACGACGATTCATTCAGCGCTATGAGGGCGATGATTTCAAGCTCTACCGTGCGCTGCGCAGTATCAATCCCTCACCTTACCTCTTTTATTTCGACTTTGGTGGATTCCGTATCTTCGGCTCTTCACCAGAGACCCACTGCCGCATTCAAGATCGTAAAGCCTATATCGATCCGATAGCAGGTACAACCAAGAGAACAGGCGATGCAGAAGCCGACCGACGGGGAGCCGACTACCTAAGGAATGATCCCAAGGAGAATGCCGAACACGTGATGCTGGTGGATCTGGCCCGTAATGACCTGTCGCGTAACTGTCATGGTGTAAAGGTGGATTTCTACAAAGATTTGCAGTACTATTCACACGTGATCCACCTGGTGAGTCGCGTGAGTGGAGAGCTCGATGAAGGAGCAGATCCCATCAAGGCCTTTATTGACACTTTCCCTGCTGGTACACTCAGTGGTGCACCAAAGGTAAGAGCCATGCAGCTCATCTCGGAATACGAGCCACATAACAGAGGTGCTTATGGCGGCTGTATCGGCTATATCGGACTTGACGGCTCCCTGAACCAGGCCATCACCATCCGTACGTTTGTAGCCAGAAACGGTGAACTTTGGTTCCAGGCCGGTGGTGGCATCGTAGCTAAGAGCGATGTTGAATACGAGTTGCAGGAAGTAAACAACAAACTCGGAGCCCTGCGCAGAGCCATTCTGATGGCAGAAGACATGTAGATAATGACAGAACAGATATAAAGACAATATGATGAAAATAGTTATCATTGACAACTACGACTCGTTTACATATAATCTGAGTCATCTGGTGAAGGAGTTGGGAGCAGATGTGACTGTGTTGCGCAACGACCAGTTTGAACTCTCTGAGTTGGAACCTTATTCCAAGATCATTCTCTCACCAGGCCCAGGCATTCCCTCAGAGGCTGGTTTGCTATGTGATGTTATCCGCACTTATGCTGGGATCAAACCGATCCTCGGTGTCTGTCTCGGTCATCAGGCAATCGGCGAGGTATTTGGTGGAAAACTGGAGAATCTGAGTGATGTGTTCCACGGTGTGGCTACTGAGGGCACCCAGTTTGGCAACGATCCGCTGTTCAGTGGTCTTCCTGAACGTATCACGATGGGGCGCTACCACTCCTGGGTGGTATCGAAAGAAGGATTCCCAGAGTGTCTGGAGATTACAGCAGAAAGCGATGAAGGGCAGATCATGGCCCTACGTCACAAGACATTAAACGTCAGGGGAATCCAGTTCCATCCTGAGAGCGTGCTCACACCAGATGGAAGAAAAATGTTGCAGAACTGGATGTTTTTATAATTTAAGTATTAATTTAATGATTAAGAGTTATGGCACAGACAATGAAGGATATACTCAACAGGATGTTGAATCATGAAGAACTCTCCCGTGAGGAGATGAAACAGATTCTGATAGGTATCACACAATCGGAATATCCTACGGAACAGATCACGGCACTGCTCACCGCTTTACAGATGCGCGGCGTCACAGTAGATGAGTTACTCGGCTTCCGCGACGGTATTCTAGAGACGGGTGTCCCCGCCCTATTGAAGGCAGACCGCTATATCGATGTAGTAGGTACTGGAGGTGACAGGAAGAACACCTTTAACATTTCCACAACGGCCTGTTTCGTGATAGCAGGTGCAGGTTATAAGGTAGCCAAACACGGCAACTATGCCGCCACCTCGGTAAGTGGTGCTTCCAACGTAATCCAGCATCATGGCATCAAGTTCACCGACGACATTGATCGTCTGAACCGCTCTCTCGACGAGGCTGGCATCGTCTATCTGCATGCACAGCTCTTTGCCAAGGCAATGAAGTTTGTAGGTCCTATCCGCAAAGCCCTCCAGTTCCCCACCATCTTCAATCTGTTAGGTCCTCTGGTTAATCCCAGTCAGCCAACCTGTCAACTTCTGGGCGTTGCAAACCTCGATCAGATGCGCTTATATAATAATGTATATCAGAAGATTGGCATCGACTATGGTATTGTGAACTCTATCGATGGTTACGACGAGATCTCACTGACGGGACCGTTCAAGGTAACCACCAACCATTATGAGCGGGTGTTTGCCCCTGCAGATTTGGGTTTCGACATTGCCAAACCGGAAGAGTTGGTAGGTGGTGCCACTGAAGAGGAGGCCGCAGAGATCTTCGATAGCGTGCTGGAGAACCGCTCCCTGCCTGCTCAGAAGAACATCGTATTGGCGAATGCTGCTTTCGGCATCCAGGTATTGGAGAAAGGTCAGAAGAGTATTGAGGAGTGTATCGACATTGCCCGAGAGAGTATCGACAGCGGTAAGGCACTAGCCACATTCAAGAAATTCGTTGAACTGAATAGCTAAGAGTTATATGGCAAAAGACATATTACAAGAAATCGTTGAACATAAATGCAAGGAACTGGAATTGTGGAAAGCCCCCAAACCTTCCCTGCGCGAGGCTTTGCTTCAGAGCGAGACAGGCATCATCGCAGAGTTTAAGCGTAAGTCGCCGTCGAGGGGCTGGATCAAGGAGGATGGACGAGCCGACATCATTCCGCTGAGTTATCAGCAGAACGGCGCCGCAGCTATCAGCATCCTTACCGATGAGCATTACTTCGGAGGGCACGACGATTTCATCCGAGCCGCCCACCAGTCGGGAGTGACGATACCTATTTTATATAAGAACTTTGTCGTCGACGAGTTCCAGCTTTACGAGGCAGCCCTCTGCGGAGCTTCTGCCGTACTCCTCATTGCCGCCTGCCTTACTATCGAGCGCTGTGCCGAACTCATGCATATAGCTCATAGCCTTGGGCTTGAGGTACTGCTTGAGATGCATGACGAAGCCGAATTGAAATATGCTGAACTGCAGCCCGATCTCTGCGGCATCAACAACCGTAACCTCGGCTCGTTTGTGACTGATGTTCAGAATTCCTACCGTTTGGCAGAGTTATTGCCAAAAGATGCTGTCAAGGTCAGCGAAAGCGGTATTTCTAACCCCGATACCGTCCGTGCGCTTCGCCAAGCAGGCTTCCGCGGATTCCTCATTGGTGAGAACTTCATGAAGACGCCTGATCCCGGTCTGGCACTCCAACAATTTGTAAGTCAGCTATGATCATCAAAGTATGTGGTATGCGAGAAGCGGAGAACATCCGTGAGGCCGAGTCCTTGGGCATCGACCTTATGGGCTTCATCTTCTGGCCTAAGTCCAACCGCAATGTCAGTGAACGTCCGGCTTACCTGCCCACGAGGTGCAAGCGTGTTGGTGTATTCGTCGATGCGAGTTTGGAGGATATCCGCCAGCATGCCGAAGAATACCAACTCGACCTCATCCAGCTGCACGGACATGAGTCACCGGCATTTGCAAAAGCCCTGAAACCTCTGTCACTCATCAAGGCCTTTAATATTGCCTGTGCTGAGGATCTCAGACAGACAGAAATGTATGAAGGTGTCGTTGACTATTTTCTCTTTGACACTAAAGGGAAGGTGGTTGGTGGCAACGGGGTGAAGTTCGACTGGTCAGTGCTCTCGGCTTATCAAGGCTCCACCCCATTCCTGCTCAGCGGAGGAATCGGACCTGACGATGTGGAGGCACTCAACGGTTTCCATCATTCTCAATGCATAGGCATCGACCTGAACTCACGTTTCGAGGTTGAGCCGGCTCTTAAAGATATCCCCAAACTTAGACAATTCATAAATCAATTGCATCATGAATAAAATCAATCAACTTTTCGCAAATCTCCAGGATCGCAAGCTGCTTTCACTCTATTTCTGTGCCGGCAGTCCAACGTTTGAGAGTACCACAGATATTATCTTAGCCACCCAGCGACGAGGTATCGACATGGTGGAGGTGGGTATTCCCTTCAGCGATCCACTGGCTGACGGTCCTGTCATCCAAAGTGCTGCAACCCAGGCCTTGCGCAACGGCATGAGCCTGAAGAAACTCTTCGAACAACTGAAGAGCATTAAAGATGAAGTCACTATGCCCTTGGTACTCATGGGTTATCTGAATCCTATCCTGCATTACGGTATTGAGGCGTTCTGCCAGAGTTGTGCAGAGAGTGGTGTCAGCGGTGCCATCATCCCTGATCTACCTTTTAAAGACTATCTCGACATCGTAAAACCTGTAGCCGATCGTTACGACATTCGTATCATCATGCTCATCACCCCTGAGACCAGCGAGGAGCGCATCCGCTTCATCGACGAACATACCGACGGCTTTATCTATATGGTATCGTCAGCCGCTATCACCGGTGCCCAGAAATCCTTTGATGATGCCAAACAGGCCTATTTCCGTCGTATTGATGCCATGCAATTACGTAATCCGCGTATGATTGGCTTTGGTATCAGTAACCAACAGACACTTCAAGCTGCACAACATAATGCTGCAGGTGCTATCATCGGCTCTAAATTTGTGACACTACTCAATGAGAGTAAGGATGCCGACGAAGCACTTGACAAGCTGTTCGAAGCTCTCGCAAGTTAAACGTTTGCGTAAAATAATTATAGGTTTTAGTTCGTAGTTTCATTTTTTATGCTTACCTTTGTGCTCGAAAAGAACTACGTACTAAAACTTATTCAATATGATAAGGAGATTTTTTCTATTATTGATGTGCGCTCTGATTGCACCCATCACAATAGTGGCACAAGGCTGGGATGAGGCCAAATACAAACAGATTGAGCAAAGTATCCGCGTACCTCAGTTTGCAGATAAAACCTATTCCATCACGAAGTATGGGGCAAAGGTTGACAACACTGCTGCCGTCAATCAGAAGGCTATTCAGAAGGCTATCGATGTCTGTTCAAAAAAAGGCGGCGGCAAGGTGGTTATCCCTGCCGGCGAGAAGTTTCTCACTGGTGCTATCACACTGAAAGACGGTGTGAACCTCGTTGTTGAGGAAAGTGCAACACTTGAATTCGTTTTCCAACCAGAGCTCTACCCCATCGTGGAGACTTCATGGGAAGGACTGGAGTGTTTCAACCTCTCACCTTGTATCTATGCTTTCAATGCCAAGGATATTGCCATTACAGGTAAAGGCACGATTGATGGTGGTGGCTCCAACGACACCTGGTGGCCCTGGAACGGCAACCCACGTTTCGGTTGGAAGGAAGGCATGATTAGCCAGCGTGCTGGTTCACGTGCCCGTCTGCTGAAGAATGGTGAGGATGGCATTCCTATGTATAATGAAAAAGGTGAACGCACGCGCGAGCGTATATTTGGTCCAGAGGATGGTCTGCGCCCGCAGCTCGTCAGCTTCAACAAGTGCGAAGGCATCCTGTTGGAAGACATCACACTGCTCCGTTCGCCCTTCTGGGTGATTCATCCCCTCCACTCTACCGACATCACCGTTCGTCGTGTCAAGATGATCAACGATGGTCCTAACGGTGACGGATGCGACCCTGAGTGCTGTGACCGTGTGCTGATTGAAGACTGTTATTTCAATACGGGCGACGATTGTATCGCCATTAAGAGTGGACGCAATCGTGACGGACGGGAGCGCAATATGCCTTCAAAGAACATCATCATCCGCAACTGCGAGATGAAGAACGGACATGGTGGTGTAGTTATCGGTTCTGAAATCTCTGGTGGTTGCCAGAACGTAT
Organism: uncultured Prevotellaceae bacterium; assembly: GCA_902784065.1. Lineage (GTDB taxonomy): Bacteria > Bacteroidota > Bacteroidia > Bacteroidales > Bacteroidaceae > Prevotella. The sequence continues at coordinate 30,185 of CACZTJ010000002.1, forward strand.
ATGCTCACGACTGCGTGATGGACTCTCCTGAACTGGAGCGTGTACTCCGCATCAAGACCAACACCTGTCGTGGCGGTATCATCGAGAATATCAACATGCGTAATGTGAAGGTAGGTGTCTGCAAGGAGTCTGTCTTGAAGATCAACCTCGATTACGAGCCCAAAGAGATCTGCTGCAGAGGCTATAATCCTACCGTGCGCAACGTCTATATGGAGAATGTTACCAGTGAGTCATCCCAATACGGTGTGCAGATTATCGGTCTTGAGGAAGAGACCTATGTTTATGACATCACTGTCAAGAACTGTCAGTTCAATGGCGTCAAGGATGGTAACTTCATGTCAGGCAAGACCCGCAACGTGAATTTCGACAATCTGTTCGTTAACGGTAGCCTCTCATTATTGAAGCCTCCCTATGAGCACTATTCTGAATGGCTTACCTATTCAGAAATGAAGCGTGTGCCGAAGAGCTACCTGCTCGACTTTTCCAAAAGCCCCAAATGGAGCTATGTGATGGGAATCGAGCTCGAAGGTATGCTTGACACCTATCTTACCTATGGTGGTGAGGATATCCGCAAGTACTGTCAGGAATATACCGACACGATGATCAACGAGAAAGGTGAGATCCGCGGTTACAATATCCTGGAGTATAACCTCGACAACGTCCGTACAGGTCACTTTGTGACACGTATGTATAACCTCAATCCTGAGACAAAGAATCAGCTGGCCATCAACACGATGATGAAACAGTTGCAGAACCAGCCGCGAACCATCGCTGATAAGGTATTCTGGCACAAGGCCGTTTACGCCTATCAGGTATGGCTCGACGGCATCTTCATGGGTCTTCCCTTCCGCTGTCTCACAGCCTCAACGCAACTGAAGGCGAAGGATGCCAACAAGATCTACGACGATGCTGTAAACCAGCTGAAGATTACTTACGAGCGCACCCTCGATCCCGAGACAGGCCTGAACCGTCATGCTTACGACGAGACGCGCGACGCTTTCTGGAGCGATCAGACAACTGGTCTCTCACAGCATTGCTGGGGCCGTGCTCAGGGCTGGTACTCTATGGCACTCATTGAGGTGCTGGATGCTCTGCCTGAGGACTATAGCCGTCGTAGCGAAGTAATCGAACTGCTGCAGAACGATCTGGATGCCGTCATCAAATGGCAGGATCAGGCCACAGGTGCCTGGTATCAGGTCATGGACTCCCCAGGCCGCGAGGGCAATTATCTGGAGTCAACCTGCACATCCATGTTCGCCTATGTGCTTCTGAAAGCCTACAACAAGGGCTATCTTGACACGAAATACCGCGATGCAGGCATCAAGGCCTATCAGGGTATCCTCAAGAATTTCATCCGCGTGAATGCCGACAAGACCATCTCTCTCACCCAGTGCTGCGAGGTGGCAGGTCTCGGTCCTGCTGCTACTCCAGAGGTAATTGCCGCAATGAAGAAGATCAATCCCAAGGGCAGCGTGAAAGAGAACAAACATCGCGACGGCAGCTATGAATACTATCTCTCAGAACCTATCCGCGACAACGATGCCAAGGGTGTCGGACCCTTCATCTGGGCTTCGCTCGAATACGAGAAATTATAAACAATTTATATATATATTTTTAACCTAATTAAATGATATGCAAAAAAGAAGAATCTTCTTAGCCATGCTATTATGTATGCTGTGGCTAACGGGCTTTGCCCAGAACGACGTCACTGGTGTCGTAAAAGACGGAACCGGTGAGCCTCTGATTGGTGTAAGCGTGATGATTAAAGGTTCCACTACTGGAACAGTAACTGACTTCGACGGTAACTTCACTCTGAAATCGGTACCTTCATCCGCACAATTGCAGTTCTCTTACATCGGCTTCCAGACACAGGTAGTCAATGTAGGCAACACTACTAATTTCGACATCACCCTCCTGGAGGACAACACAACCCTCGAGGACGTGGTAGTGATCGGTTATGGTACGATGAAGCGTAAGGACCTGACTGGTTCCGTATCATCTGTGACTGGTGACAAGCTGGCTGCCGTTCCTGTATCCACTGTTACAGAGGCACTGCAGGGTAAGCTGTCAGGTGTGAACGTCACCGCACAGGATGGTCGTCCTGGTGCAGCTATGACTATTCGTGTTCGTGGTGGTGGTTCTATCACCCAGAGCAACGACCCGCTCTTCATTGTTGATGGTGTTGCCGTTAGCACAATCGACGACATCCCCGCCGACAACATCGAGAGCATTGACGTGCTGAAGGATGCTTCATCAACAGCTATCTACGGTGCCCGTGGTGCTAATGGTGTTATCTTGATCACCACCAAGAGTGCAAAGGAAGGTAAGGCTGTTGTGAAGTACAACATGTACTATCAGATCAAGGCCAAGCCAACTCTTCTGAAAACGCAGGACGCCTATTATTATGTTCGCGACAGATGGGAGTACATGCAGGCTGTCGGCTATGGCGACAACATGGCAAGATACTACGGACTGGGTACTGATAATGGCAACCACCTGAACGACTACAAGAATGTATCTTCTCACAACTACATGGATGATGTGTTTAAGGGCGGTCATATGTGGAACCACGACCTGTCGGTTAGCGGCGGTACAGACAAGACCAAGTACTTTGCTTCTGTCAACTATACTGACGATGCCTCAACGATGAAGAATTCTGATTACAACCGTTGGAACATCAGCCTGAAGTTACAGCAGAAGATCAACAAGAGTCTGAAACTGGATGTCGAGGCACGCTACAATGAGACAGCTACCAGACAGAACCGATTCTTCAATGGTACTACAGCCAACATCAACAACACGCTGGTTTATCCTTGGATGTTCAACCCCATCGACAATCCTCTTGGAAATGGTGCTACCACAGAGTTCGGTGAAGGTAACATCTTTGCTGAGCCCCAGTACAATCCTATTGCAGTTATCAACGACAATGATTATATAACCAAAAAGCAGCGCGTTGGTTTGAACTCCGCTCTGACTTGGGAGATTGTCAAGAATCTGACAGCCAAGACCGAACTCGCCGTGGCACGCAACTGGAGCAAGACTGAGGTATGGACAGGTCCTAATACCGGTCGTGATCTCACTTCACAAGCTAAGTTGGCTCAGGGCGATGGCTACAGTACCGCATGGACAACCACTTTGAATTATGACTTTGCCGACCTGCTGAAGAGCGATATTCACTCTTTCAACATGCTGGTTGGTAACGAAGTACTGGGCAGTCGCTCCAACACTTCTACCATCCTTGGTTATCAGTATCCCACCAGCTGGGGCAAGGAGATTGCATTTGGTCAGATCCAGATGGCTCAGGATCGTAACCAGAGCTATTTCACGAATAACATCGGTGTTTCTTCACACACCATCTCTTGGTTCGGCCGCGCCAACTACAACCTCTTAGGCAGATACCTTCTCACCTTCACCATGCGTGCTGACGGTTCTTCCAAGTTCGCTGAAGGCAACCGCTGGGGTTACTTCCCTGCAGGTGCATTTGCTTGGCGTATCTCTGACGAGCCGTTCATGGCAAGCGCACAGAATTGGCTCGACAACTTGAAGCTCCGTGTATCTCTCGGTACTTCTGGTAACGATGGTATCGATGCAAGTGCATTCATCGATCAGTGGGTATCTAAACAGCAGAGCGATGGTAGCTTCAACTATACCACTGGCAGCCTGAAGGGTAATCCTGACCTGACATGGGAGAAGACCATTTCTCGTAACATCGGTCTCGACTACAGCTTCCTGAATGGTAAGTTCAACGGTGCTATCGATTTCTATTGGAACACCACGAAGGACTGTCTGATGCTCGTGCCCATTAACTCTACCTCAGGTTTCTCTTACAAGTTCATGAATGCTGCCAAGACCTCTAACAAGGGTATCGAGTTGTCATTCAACTACAACATCATCGATAAGGCAGACTTCAACCTCAGCTTCGGCCTTACCTATAACTACAATGTGAATAAGGTTGAAGAAGTTCCTGCTGATGCAAACATGGATGGCGAGATGAGATTTGCCTCTACCGCCATGAACCCGTCAAAGCCTTACATTATCAGAGAGGGCGAGCCTGTTGGTCTGATTATCGGTTATCAGGCAGATGGATTCTACAAGGTTGAAGACTTCAACGTAGTGGATGGCGTATGGACTCTGAAAGACGGTGTCAAGGATTGCAATGTAACAACCTATCACGGCAGCACGAATTACAAGCTGGCTGATGGTCAGTACGCATTCCCCGGTATGCCTAAGTACAAGGACAGCAACGAAGACGGCATCATCGATCAGAACGATGTAACTATCATTGGTCGCATGGCTCCTAAGCACACTGGTGGTTTCAACTTCGCTGGTCGCTACAAGGCTATTGATTTCAACGCCAACTTCGCTTATCAGCTCGACGGTAAGGTCTTCAATGCCAACTTCGCACGTTCGGTACACAGCGGAAACAACACCAAATGGTCAGCTATGAACCGTCTGGAGTCTAGGTTCGACAACCATTGGAGAATGTACGATGTCGACGCAAGCGGCAACCTCTATCTTGTTACTGATCCTTCAGAACTCGCAGCACTCAATGCTGGTGCCGAGTACGGACTGTTAGGTTACGTTTCAAACGATGCACCTGTTGTCAGCGACAACTACGTTGAGAGCGCCGCTTTCCTGCGCCTCCAGTCACTGACCATTGGTTATACCTTCCCCAAGGCACTGATCAATAAGATTGGCCTCAGCAACGCTCGCGTTTACTTCACAGGTGGTAACCTCTTCTGCATCAAGAGCTATGACGGTCTTGACCCAGACGTAAACACCAACTCTGCAATGGATCCCAACTACTCTGGTTTCCCAACACCGGGCTTCGACTATAACTCATACCCACGTAGCCGTACATTCACATTCGGCCTTAATGTAGCATTCTAAAACAACATCTAAAAAATAAGTAAAATGAGAAATAAAATATTAGGTATCGCCCTATGCACAACAGCAGTTCTCTCTTTGAACTCTTGTGGCGATTATCTCGAAACTAATTCTCCTTCAACTGTTACAGCCCAGTTGGCAACGTCATCTATCGATGGCTGTCAGACAACGATGGAGGGTGCATACGAGAGCTTTCACAAGGCACTCAGAGACCAGATCTTTGGCAATGGTTTGTTCTACACATTGGATGCCGCTGGATCTGACATCGAGCGTCATGGTGGCGAACAGAACACTGGTCGTCTGAAGGCTGAGACTTTCTATAATGGTGGTGACCCTAACGTCATCTCTACATTCACCGTTCTGCAGGACCTTGGAACTGCCGACAACAATACAGCTTTCGCCCTGCTCTATGCTATCATCCCGACGATGAACGTCCTGACCGACGGTATTACAGAAGAGATGATGGAAGACGAAAAGAACGGTAAGGCATTTGCAGAGATCTATGGACAGGCTCTCTGCATGAAGGCCACCTGCTATCGCGAACTGATTAAGTACTATGGCGATGTCATGTACGTATTCTCACTCGACGATATTCCTACCAGCTTCACTTCACGTCTTGACATCTACGACAAGCTGATCGAAGACCTGTATATCGCTAAGGAACTGTGCCCGGAGCTCACTGCCGGCAACAAGATCAGATTCACAAAGCAGTATGCTTATGCTCTGCTGGGTCGTATTGCAATGGAGGCAGCAAGTTATCAGACCTACCGTCTGGATGTTACCGACGCTTCACGTCTTGAGAAGCACCCCGATTATACCGATGTATATAATGCAACATACGCTCGTCCAACGAATTATAAGTCATATTATGACATCGCCTACGAGGCCTTCAAGTATGTAGCAGAGAATCCTGGTGCTGCCAAGTTTGATGACAACAACTACTCAACCTTCTTTACTCAGATGCACGCTCCTGATGGTGGCGTAGCCGACGAGTCGATTTTCGAGGATGAGAATGTGCAGGGTTCATCAACCACTGGTAACTGCGAGCGCCCCTATGCCATCGGCCGTCCCGCAACCAGCTCTAACAAGTTCGGTGTATGTAAGTCTTATGGTCAGGCTCGTATCAACCCCGCCTTCTACTATGGCATGTTTGATCCCAAAGACGTACGTCGCGACATTTCTTGCTCCGTTACAGGTTCTTATCTGAAGGCCGGTACCGCTGGTATTCGTGACGATTTGAAGGAAGCTGGTTACGATGGTAAGGGCTGCTGCTATGAGGTGATTCTGGGCTTCAACATGAAGACCTCTGGCGACGGTGGTGGTATCGCCTGCGGTAAGTGGGATGAGAACCGTCAGGTTAATCCTTATACCGTTAAGCAGCGTATGTCAGGTATCAACGCTCCTTATATGCGTATGTCTGAGGTTTACTTAGGTCTTGCAGAGGCTGCTCTGATGAAGACCTCTCCCGACCAGAGCACAGCCGACAGCTACTACAACAAGACTCACAAGCGTGCAGGTCTTGGCACGAAGAGTGGTGTTTCACTGGAGGATGTTGTCGATGAGCGTGGCTTCGAGTTCGCTGGTGAGGGTGACCGTCGTTGGACCCTGATCCGTACCGGCTTCATTGGCAAGAAGGTAAAGGCTATTAAGGAACTGACCAAGAAGATGATCGATGGTCTGAAAGCTAATGGCTACTACACCTTCGAGAATGGTAACACCATCGGTAACTACATCTATTATAAAGGTGTTGATCCCACAGCAATGGGTCTGAGCTCTCGCGTTACCGATCCCACACCAGAGGCTATGCTGAAGAGCGGTTACGAGCCCACCACCGATCTGGAGGCTACACGCTTCCCCGGCTGGCGCGGTCAGCACGACTGGGATGAGTACAAAACCTATCAGAATGGTAAGTTCCCCAATAGTAATATTGCTATCAAGGGTCTCTTCACCAACGTTACAACGACTCCTGACGGTTACTACAAGAAGGATTGGGGTAAGGCTATTGTGAGCCAGGAAGAGGCTAACGGCTTCTATTACGAAGACCTGTTTAAGGGCTGGGACTACAAGACTGCTCCTATCTATCTCGTTCCCATCTCACAGAATGGTCTGATCGGAGGTCTTAAAAACGGTTACGGATTTACAAGCGATTTCTAATCCCCCTACTCTATCAATAGAAAACACCCTAAGGTTCAACCGCCTTAGGGTGTTTTTTATTGTCATCTCGACTAAGCGAAGCGCATGGAGAGATCTCATGAGACCTCTCGACTACGCTCGAGGTGACAAAGCCTTTTTATCTATTTCCTAACGATGACACTACCGCTAGCCTGATGGGTGGCCAGGATGAGCACCTCGGCAATCTGAACATGAGCAGGTGCATTGGCAGCATAGACAGCAACATCGGCAATATCATCGCCCATCAACGGTTGGATGCCTTTATAGACATTAGCAGCCCGATCGCTATCACCATGAAAACGGATGTTGCTGAAGTTGGTCTCAACAAGACCGGGCTTTAGGTTCGTGACGCGAATAGCCGTATTAGCCACATCGATGCGCAGGCCGTCGGACAATGCCTTCACAGCAGCCTTAGTGGCGCAATACACATTACCACCAGCATAAGCGGCATCACCTGCCACTGAGCCCACATTGATGATATGACCACTGTTGCGCTCCACCATACCTGGCACAACGAGGCGCGTCATCGTGAGAAGTCCCTTGATGTTGGTGTCGATCATCGTCTCCCAATCGTCTAGGTCGCCTTCAAACTCGGGCTCCAAGCCCAGGGCGAGGCCGGCATTATTCACCAGCACATCGATAGACTGCCACGCTGCGGGAAGATTGGCGATACAGCTTTTGGCCTTCTCGCGGTCTCTCACATCGAAAGCCAACGTCAGCACTTCGGTACCCACTAACTCCTTCTTGATTTCAGCCAGACGCTGTTCGTTTCTGCCAGTCAGAATCAACTTGTCGCCATTTGCGGCGAACTTTCTTGCACAAGCCAGACCAATGCCGCTCGTAGCTCCTGTTATCAAAACGATCTTATTCATGAATCAACTTATGTTAAATCTTGGTGCAAAGATACAGATTTTTATTGGGTTCTCACCATCTTTACAAAAAAAGTTGTATCTTTGTAACCACAACAAAAACTGATAAACATTATAAAATTATGAGAAAGCAGCTACTAACAACCGTGTTGAGCGTTTGCGCCTTGATGGCTACGGCTCAATCCCTACCCTATCAGAATGCAAGTCTGAGTGCTGAACAGCGTGCCGATGATCTGCTCGGCCGACTGACACTCGAAGAGAAAGTGGATTTGATGATGGACACTTCGCCTGCCATCAAGCGGTTAGGTATCCCCCAGTTCCAGTGGTGGAACGAGGCCCTACACGGCATCGGGCGCAATGGCTTTGCAACGGTGTTCCCCATCACGATGGGTATGGCGGCTTCATGGGATGACGCCCTGCTCCATCAGGTATTTACAGCCGTGAGCGACGAGGCACGAGTGAAGGCACAGCAGGCCAAGCGCACAGGCGACATACAGCGTTACCAGAGCCTTTCGTTCTGGACGCCAAACATCAACATCTTCCGTGACCCACGATGGGGACGCGGACAGGAGACCTACGGCGAAGATCCCTACCTGACAGCAAAGATGGGTCTGGCTGTGGTGCGTGGCCTGCAAGGTGTGGGCTATAACGGCGAGGATCTGGGCGTGAGCAAATATCGTAAGCTGCTGGCGTGTGCCAAGCACTTTGCCGTGCATAGTGGCCCCGAGTGGAACCGTCATGAGTTTGATGTGGAGAACCTGCCTGAGCGCGACCTCTGGGAAACTTATCTGCCAGCCTTCAAGGCATTGGTGCAGGAGGGCAAGGTGGCTGAGGTGATGTGTGCCTACCAGCGCATCGACGGACAGCCCTGCTGTTCGCAGACACGTTACGAACGGCAGATCCTGCGCGACGAATGGGGGTTTGAGGGTCTGATCACCAGCGACTGCGGTGCCATCCGCGACTTTCTGCCCCAATGGCACAACACCGCAAAGGATGCTGCACAAGCCTCTGCTCAGGCTGTGCTGGCTGGTACGGATGTGGAGTGCGGATCGGAATACAAGAACCTGCCCCTGGCCGTGCGCCGTGGAGAGGTGAAAGAGGCTGACCTCGACAAGAGTCTGCGCCGCCTGCTGATTGCCCGCTTCGAACTGGGTGACTTCGACAGCGACGACCTGAACCCCTGGACGAAGATTCCGGAGAGCGTGGTGGCCTGTGATGCCCACAAGCAGTTGGCACTCGACATGGCCCGCAAGAGCATGGTGCTGCTGATGAACAAACAGCAGACACTGCCGCTGAAGAAAGACCAGAAGATTGCCGTGCTGGGGGTGAATGCCATCGACTCGGTGATGATGTGGGGTAACTACAGCGGCTTTGCCACTCGCACGATTTCGGCCTTAGAGGGTATTCAGCAACTGGCACCTCAGGCGCGCTATATCAGTGGTTGCGGCCTAACGCGCAACGAGGCGTTCGAGAGTCGCTTCGGTGAACTGCAGATGCCCAAGGGCGGACAAGGTATGCAGGTCACCTATTATAATAATACAGAGATGAAGGGTGCCCCTGTGACCACTGCCAACTTCACGGCACCAATTATGCTGAGCAACGGCGGTAACACGGTGTTTGCCCCAGGCGTAAACTTGGAGGGCTTCTCTGCCAAGCTCGAAGCGACCTTTATCCCGACACGCGACGAGACAGTGATCTTCAACATCAACGGCGACGACAAGGTGCGCCTGCTGGTGGACGGCGACACCATCGTTGACATCTGGCGCGTACGTCAGCGCATACAAGGTGCCCAGAAGGAGATGGCCGTCAAGGCAGGTCAGAAATACCGCATCCAGATAGAATATGTGCAGGAGCACGGCTTCGCCTTCTTGGGCTTCGACATCCAGCATAAGGTAGCACCCACCCATCAGGAGCTGCTGACACAGATCGGCGATGCCGAGACTGTAATTTTCGTAGGTGGTATCTCTCCCAAACTGGAAGGTGAAGAGATGCGTGTGGATGAGGAAGGCTTCAAAGGTGGCGACCGCACAAGCATTGAATTGCCCAAGGCGCAACGCGAGACATTAGCAATGCTCCACAAGGCCGGTAAGAAGGTTATCTTCGTGAACTGCTCGGGTTCGGCAATGGCTTTGGTGCCTGAGTTGGAATCATGCGATGCCATCATCCAGGCCTGGTATGGCGGCGAGCTGGGCGGTAAAGCGCTGGCAGAGGTGATCTTCGGCGACTACAACCCAAGCGGCAAGCTACCGATCACCTTCTACAAGAGCACCAACGACCTGCCCGACTTCCTGGACTACAAGATGAAGAACCGCACCTACCGTTACTTCACGGGTGAGCCGCTGTTCCCCTTCGGCTTCGGCCTGAGCTACACCAATTTTGAGATTGGCAAACCCCAGTACAAGGACGGAAAGGTAGAGGTGAGCGTGAAGAACACCGGTACCAAAGAAGGTCTGGAGACGGTACAGGTGTATATCCGCAACACAGCCGACCAGGAAGGACCGCTGAAGACGCTTCGCGCCTACAGCCAGGTGAAGTTGGCTGCAGGTGAAGCCCAGACCATCACCATCGACCTGCCCCGCGAACGCTTTGAGGGTTGGGACAGTAAGTCCAACACCATGCGTGTGGTGCCAGGCTTGTACGAGATTATGGTGGGTAACAGCAGCGCCGACAAGGATCTGAAGAAGATTATCATCAATCTCAAATAGAAGAAAGCACATGTGGAAATCACATGTGCTTTCTTTAATAATATTGAGCTAATAAGTAAATACTGTATATTTGCAAACCAAATTCAGTGTATTTACCGACCAAATTCACTGAATTTGGTGAGTAAATTCAGTGAATTTACAATTTAATATGCTAAGACTGGCCAAAGATCTCGAATCCGTTGTTCGGGATCCCATTCGCCTTTGAAGGTCCAAGCGGCTGTAAACCCGTGGAACTCGGTATCTTCGTCGGACTGTTCCAGATTGTTTCTCAGCCAACCACTATGGCCGCCTTCGCGACTACAGTTATAATAATAGGTGCGAACACCCCATGGACAGGGGTCGAGCACCTTGTCGCTGTAGGCGTAGCTGATGTTGGTGTCGAGAATCTGTTTCGACAGGCGACAGTTCAACAGGAAGAACTTGGAGTCGTGATGGTAACGGCCCAGCATGGTGGGCGACTTGGCATCGAAGAAAGAATCCTTGATGACGAGCTTCTTGGACTTGTCGCCCCTACCGTCGTGCCAGATGATGGCCCGACTATCACCTAAGAAATGACAGCGCGTAACGAAGCACCAGCCACGAGGACAGAGAAAATCGACACCCGGACAACGCAGAAAGAGGTCGGCATGATAATACATGCCGCTGGCATTGGGCGCCCAGAGTGAGAGGGCATCGTTGCCGTCGGCCCATACGTTACTATTGATGACGATGGTGCGAGTGGCAGTGCCGTAAATCGCCATCTGATGGGTGGTATTACCCGGCTCCACCGCAGTACCATAATTATTATAGACTGTCAAGCCGCTGATGATGCAATCGTCGGCTCCCTCCTGCAACACAATGACACCATTGCCCACGGGCTTGCCGTGATACTCGGTAATGGCCCGCGTCTTGGCGGTCTCTGCCAAAACCAGTACAGTGCTGTCGCGATCCTCTCCTACCAGCACGATATTCGGGCGGTCGATGATGACCTTCTGATGATAGGTGCCCTTGCGGATCAGAATCTTATAGGGCACTGAGGGTTGGGCTGGCGCCTGCTCGATAGCCAGTTGGATGCTGTCGCCAGGATTAACCACAACGTCGAAGCCGGCAATGTTGACAACAGGTTTGCGGAACCACTCGATGATACCTTTCTCGTTGGCCCCTTTTGAATGAAGGTCTAAAGCCACCTTGTTGGCAGGATCGTATTTCTCTGCCCACTTCTCATAAAGCGGATAGAGGCTGGCAGGACCATTGGTGTACCAAGCATAGCCATTACGTCGCTCACCACCAATCTGATACAAATGGCGACGGGGCAAGCCATCACGATCGCAGACATAGGGCTCGCAATACTCCAGATCGTAGAAACGTGCCCACAACGGCTCTGCCTGAGGGTCTTTCTCCAGACGCGTATCCTGATCGTAGCTACCCCGCTGACCTGTACGCACCAACTTATAGCCCGTGAGTTTGTACTTATCGAACCAGCGCATGGCAGCATGAACGGCCTGCTTCGCACGGTTATCAGGATGGGGCAGCTCCATCAACAGATGGGTGAGCGAGGCACTCTCCATCGAGCAATAGGAAGGCAACTCATAGGCTCGTGCAGGGGCCGGTTTCAGTGTCACACGATCATGCTGCTGGCACCATACCGTGAGCTGACCATCTGTCACAATCTGCGTGGCAAGAATGCACTCTATACCCTTATCAAAGGCCGCCGACATCTGCTTGCGCAAAGCCTGATCAGTCAGGTCGCCCTGATAGGGCTCTTTCTGAGCAATCATATCACGAAGCAAGGTCAGCGTATTCACCATCGCGTTATCGTTGTAGGTGATATGAATCTGATAGTCACGCATATCAGGCCAGAACTGAGGCCAGCCACCATTAGCATACTGTCCACTCAGCAGATAGGCTACACCCTTGCGGAACCCTTCGCGATAACGGGGATCACGGGTATATTGATAGAGTCGTGCGAGGAAAATCATCTGGATGGTCGTCGCATCATTATCAGTTGTGGAGTCGTCGCGTCTCTGCTTGTCTTTCAGCAGTTGGGTTCTTTCCTCATCGGAGACAGGCTGCGCCATATCGATGTTCTTGGGCCAGCCGCCCGTCACACGTTGGTACAACAGTAGCTGATCGCCCACCTGACGGGCTTCGTCTGTCTTGAAGAATGCAGGATCAGTGGTACGCATCAGATTCTTAAAGGCCGGCTGAGCCACAGCAGGCATCCACATCTGCAGCAGAAAGAGGCCTACGATCAACCATCTGTGCGTATAAAGTTTATGCTTCATTTGTAATTTGTTTTAATTGATTAGTCTTTTGTTGGTTCAAGAAGCAGGACGCCATCTCATCATGACGCCCTGCTCTATCCAATCTAGTAGTTCATTCAAATGTTACTCTGCAGCCTTCAGCTCCTCGGTTTTCGGCTCTTCTACCTTGGGAGCTTCTGCCTTTTTGGGAGCAGCTTTCTTCTTCGGGGCTGCCTTCTTCTTAGGCGCAGCTTTCTTCTCAGCTGGCTCCAGCTTCTCGAGACGGGTCTTCAGACGGGTAATCTCCCTATCCTTCATCTCAATCTCATCACCCTGATTCTTAATGGTGGTGAGCAGACCTTCCAGCTCATCGTTATCGATGCTGAGCGGATAAAGGGCATTCACTCTGTTGATGAAGTCACCAAGGATGTTCATATAGTTGGTGAATGCATCAAACGGACCACTGTAGATACCACGATCAAGACCAACGTTAGAGGGCTTGGTAGTCATGAAACGGAAATTATTGGAAGCCTGGAGATAATCCCAGTCTTGATTAATACGTGGATCGTTAGCGATGCGCAGACGATCAGCTACGCTATAGAGCTTGTTGAAAGCCTCACGCTGCATGGCGTTACCCAGCCAGCAGCTGACATCGCGCTCCTCATCAACCCAAGAAAGGGTGTCGGGTACGTCGATCTGACCAACACTCTTACATGACATACAGATCTCTGTAGGTGTCATGAAGTTGATGCCCTTCTCTTTAGCGCAGGCAGGCAGTGCCTTGATGAAGTCGAGGATATTACTGCTCAGAGGCTGGGCGATACCCAGGGCAGAGAGTTCCATGAAGATATTGATGATCTTCTCTTCCTCTGGGAAGCTGGCGATACGATCGATATACGCATCGGCAAAGAGAGGATAGCCGTCCCACTCTGAATTGTTGAAACGCAGTGAGATATCGTCAGACAGCTCTACATCACGAAGCAGGAGCTTCAGGTTGGGAGCGATGTTACAGTTATAGACATAATGGGGACTCTTCCAGCCGAGCACATGCTTGGCACCCTCGGTGAGCATGCCCTTGAAGCCCATAGCAGCAGCCTGAGCACCGATGTCATCGCTATAGATGAGTGAAGAGTTACGGAGCACGGTGGGCTTCTTGCCGAAGAGCTCCTCGATCTTCTTGGCCTGCTTCTTCACGTCGAGGGCGAAAGTCTCCTCATTGGCGAGTGAGGAAAGACCATGACTGTAGGGCTCTGCCAGGAACTCCACACAACCCGTCTCGTTCATCTTCTGCAGCTTCTCCAGCACCTGAGGCGCATGCATCTCCAGCTGCTCGATACCTGTACCTGAAAGTGAGAATGCCACCTTGAAGAACTTGCCGTTCTCATTGATCATGTCGTGGAGCGTGTTCAGCGCAGGCATATAGCTACGCTCGGCAATATCAGTGATGCTACGCTCGTTCTCGTAGTCATCATAGTAATAATGATCAGTACCGATATCAAAGAAACGGTAACGCTTCAGATGAATAATCTGATGTATTTCGAAATATAAACAAATCGTTTTCATAATTGTTTAATGTTTAATGTTTAACGTATAATATTATTCCTCCCATCCGAGTGTGCGGCGATAGAGTGTGCGGATCCAGCGACCAACCTTCTCCCAAGTAATCTGATCCACCTCGCGCTTGCCCTCTTCCTTCAGGTACTGGAAGAGCGACTCGTTGTGGCAGATAGAATAGATGGCATCAGCCAGCGCATGGATATCCCAATAGTCAACCTTGATACAATTGTCGAGGATCTCAGCACAACCCGACTGCTTCGAGATGATCGAAGGCGTGCCGCACTGCATAGCTTCCAGCGGAGAGATACCAAAGGGCTCACTCACAGAAGGCATCACATATACATCAGATGCTTTCAGACACTCATAAACCTGCTTCCCGCGCATGAAGCCTGGGAAGTGGAAACGATCGGCAATGCCGCGCTCTGCTGCCAAGTGGATCATCGCATCCATCATATCGCCGGAACCTGCCATGCAGAAACGGACGTTACGGGTACGATGAAGCACCATTGTAGCAGCCTCAACGAAATACTCAGGACCCTTCTGCATCGTGATACGACCCAGGAAGGTAACCACTTTCTCCTTACCAGTGTGGTCAGGACGAGGAATGGCCTGATACTCATCGGGCAATGGGTAAACGGCATTGTGAACGGTGAAGCACTTACGAGGATCCTGGTGGTACTGGTGGATCACCGTCTGACGTGTCAGCTCTGACACACACATGATGCAGTCGGCCCAGTCCATACCGTTCTTCTCTATCGAATAGACCGTCGGGTTCACCTTTCCACGAGAGCGGTCGAAATCAGTAGCATGAACGTGGATACACAGAGGCTTACCACTCACCTGCTTAGCATGGATGCCAGCGGGGAAGGTGAGCCAGTCGTGTGCGTGGATGATATCAAACTCCTCGGCACGGGCCACCTGACCTGCAATGATCGAGTAGTTGTTGATCTCCTCATGCAGATTGCCGGGATAACCTCCAGCAAACTCCATCGCACCGAGATCGTTCACGTTCATATAGTTAAAGTCAGCATAGATATGCTCACGCAGCTTGAAATAATAATCGGGATCCATGATGTTGCCCACACGCTGCTTCACATAGTCGTAATCTACATCACGATAAGCAATGGGCACAGCATTCATGGCAACGATACGGCAAGCGTGCTGGCTCTCATCACCAAACGGATGCGGCAGGCAGAGCACCGTCTCAATATCGCCCTGAGCTTTCAAGCCTTCAGAAATACCATAATTCGCAGTGGCGAGTCCACCAAATACATGAGGAGGATACTCCCATCCAAACATTAATACTTTCATCGTCGTTCCTCCTTATTTTTGATATGAATACTTATCCATCAGCTCCAACGTGCGCAGAATCTCTGCCACGTTCATCGCAAACGACATGGCACCACGTCCGTGGAACGGGGGGTTACCGTCGAAGAGTTCGGAGATGGTTCCGATAGCATGATAGTCCATCTCGTCTTCATAGCCCACCAGCTGGCGCTCAACGAAGCTCAGGCGACTACGCTTGTAGAGCTTCAGACAAGCCTCCATGTAGAAACCACCGAGCCAAGGCCAAGCTGTTCCCTGATGATAGGCATAGTCACGCTGTGTCTGCGGACCAACATACATCGGGTTGTAACCACCACTCTTCGGAGAGAGTGAGCGCAAGCCCTTTGGTGTCAGCAACTCACGGGTGCAGACATCTACCACACTCCTCATCTGCTCCTGTGTCAGCGGAGAGTAATCGAGTGCAACTGCAAAAATCATGTTAGGACGAACAGACCAGTCCATCATGTTGCCATCCACATAGTCGAGCAGATAGCCATACTCATTAACGAAGGTTTCAACAAACGATGCCTTAGTCTTCAGAGCAAGCTCCTCCAGTTTCTCAGCACCCTTGGCATCACCCTTCTCTGCAGCCAGTGAAGCGCAGAACTTCAGGGCATTGTACCACAGGGCATTGAACTCAACGATATAACCTGAACGCGGCACAACGGGACGACCGTTGGCAGTAGAGTTCATCCAGGTTATAGCACGATCACGTCCATTCGAATAGAGCAGACCGTTATCGTCAAGACGAAGATTCGGGTGACCGCCATCAAGGATATACTTCACGATATCCTGCAGCAGTTTGCCATACATCTTGAAGCCCTTATCGCGACCTACCTCCTTGACATACTGCTGGATAGCCCATACGCACCAGAGAGGCACATCAGGCTGCTCGATCTCATAGATCTTCACACTCAGCGGCTTGCCTTCCATGAACTCACGGAGACCACGCTCAGCAGTTCTCATCACCAGCTCAAAATAGTCGAACTCGTCAATGGAGAGCGTCAAACCAGGTAGTGCGATAAACGTATCACGGGCACGGGCCTTGAACCAAGGATAACCTGCCAGCAAATAACGGTCGTCTTTCTTGTCAATCTTCTCCATAGTGCCACTGCGGCGATCGCGGAAGTGGAACTGGTGGGCTGCGCAAAGCAGCATATTGAAGAAGTTATCTCGCGGTTTGCGATCCTCCACCTCCTCATCCCACAACTTCTTCAGGGATGAAGTCTTGATCTGTGAGGTAGAGCCTGAGAAGACGATGCTCTCGCCTTTCTTGATCGGCATCTCGAAATAGCCAGGCACATACAGGTCCTCGTTAGAGGCGTAACCGCGCTCCTGCTCCTTCGGATACTCTATGCCACGATACCAGTCAGGCTGGAAGACAAACTGATTTTTCTTTGAGAACTGCATATAGAGGTCGGGATAACCGGCATACATACAGGTCTTGATACCACCATCAATCTCGTGATACTCACGGCTGGCCGTTGAGTTCTCATGCGTAAACTGGCGAACCGAACGGAAGGCCAGGAACGGACGGAAGCGTAAGGTAGTAGCAGAGTGAGCATCTACCAGTGTGTAACGGATCAGGATACGATCCTCGTAATGGTGGAAGATCACTTCTTTCTTCAATACAACGCCACCCACGCGATACGTTGTCGTAGGCACGAGACTGGCATCAAACTCTTTGATGTACTTGTGTCCGTTAGGACTGAATGTGTTGCCCTGATACTTGTGAAGTCCCAAGTTGAATTCAGCTCCATGCTGGATGACCGTACAATCGAGCGATGACAAGAGCACATGGTTATCATCATCAAGCTCTGGTACGGGAACCACCAACAAACCATGATACTTACGCGTATTACAATCTACCAGAGTAGAACTGCTATACGCACCAGAACGATTGGTCCGGAGTAATTCACGACGGAGACTTTCCTGTAGATTAGTCATCACGGCTTTTTCGAATCGTAAATAGCTCATAGTTCCTTAAAGGGTATTTAATTATTGAAAATATTAGTCTTTAATTCTCCAAAAGTACGAAAAAAATCGATGTCAGCAAAGAAATTCAAGATATTTAACTATTATTTAATACAAAAGAGGCTAAAAACTAAGCCTCTTCTATTCATTCTGGAATAATAAAATTGATAACCTCTTGTTCTACGCTGATGCGATAAGCACCCACCGGCGTCTTCATCAACCGGCCGTCGATACCTACCAGAGCATGTTTAGCCGACTCTACCAACACCTCTCGTGTACGATACGGATGCACACTCCGATGGTTCAGGAAGCGGCCTGTCACCAAGAGCCAGATGCCCTCTATCAACTGAACCATCTCAGGATGATAGACCACCGACACATCAAGCATCCCGTTATAGGGTACAGCATTAGGGGTCTGACCGTAACCAGGTCCGCTACCCACACAAAGAGTCATCACCTTGCGGTCGATCACGTCATCATTAATCTTCAGTTTCATCTTATACTCCATCCGATGGAAGAACATCACAAACAGCGATGACACAAACGACAAGGATCGTGAACCAAAGAGGCGACGCGTCTGTCGGCGCAGATTCATGATATCTGCCGTCATACCGATATTGATGCAATTCAGGAAATAGCGATGGCATCGTTCGCCATTGGCATTCGAATAGCGAACACAACCGAGGTCCACCTTGCGGATACGTCGTTTCAAGAGGGTATCCACCGTTGCTTCTATCTCATCACCATCGATCTCCCAAAAATGTGCAAAATCATTCATGATGCCATTGGGGAGCACACCCAAAGCGATGCCTTCACGCACTTCATTCTCCTCCATCATCAAGCAGTTCACCGCATCATTCAATGCAGAGTCGCCACCAACAATAATTATAGTTTTATAGCCGTTGGTGATCATCATTTTCATCAGACGTTCCACACTCTCAGCAGTCTCACTCTGCACAAAATCGTATGAAATGTTACGTGCATCAAGCACCTTCTGGATCTTCTCCCAGCGTTTACGCTTATTGGTGATACCAGCCTTTGGGCAATAAATAATGCCCCATTTTGTTGTCGTTCCCGAGTAAGTCTCGCCTACCCGCTGCTTTTCTTCTGCCATATTGCTTTTATCCTTTCTATCTTTTCTTCCATCGGAAGTGTTGCATCAATCCAGTGAATCACAAAACCCCGTCGCTCCATTCCCCTAAACCAGGTCATCTGTCGCTTGGCAAACTGATGGATAGCGATCTCCAATCTGTTGAACATCTCATCATAGGTGAGCTGATTGGTGAGGTATTCTGTAATGAACTTATATTCCAAACCATAATAAATCAGGTCTTCTGCAGGGATGCCCTCATGGAGCAGGCTCTGAACTTCATCAACCATCCCCTCCTCCAGGCGTTTCTTGAGCCGTCGCGTAATCTTCTCACGACGCAACTCGCGATCGATGTCTATACCTATTATTATACTATCTACTGAGGGCAACTCACGCCTGGGCGTGGGGTGCTCCAGATTATAGGTCTCAATCTCTATCGCACGGATGGCACGCTGACACGAATCGACATCGGTGGTGTTATGCATGTTCGAGCCATTCTTCGCCTTCAATTCCGTCAGCATCTGGGTCAACTCTGCCAGCGATTTCCCTTCCAGACTATCACGCAGCTGCTGATCCTGTGGCACAGGCGACAGCTTATAACCCTTGAGGACAGCCTCAATATAGAGTCCTGTACCACCACAGAGGACGGGCTCCCTACCCCGCTGACGGATATCCTGATACACATCGTAAAAATCCTGTTGATACTCAAACAGATTGTACTTAGTACCCGGCTCCCGGATGTCAATCAGATGATATGAAACCTGTTGTCCGCCAACCACATAATCGGCCAGATCCTTGCCTGTTCCGATGTCCATGCGACGATACACCTGACGCGAATCAGCAGAGATCACCTCCCCGCCAATTTCCGATGCCAGTGTGGCGGCTACAGGCGTCTTACCCGATGCCGTCGGCCCCAATATCGTTATCATCTTATGCATTCTGTTTGCAAAGATAAACAAAAAAAGCCGTCCGACAAAATCGGACGGCCATTATTTTGCTTAAAGCTTCTCTTATTTGAGCTCAGCGAGGTACTTAATGGTGCGAACCATCTGAGAAGTGTAAGAGTTCTCATTGTCGTACCAAGCAACAACCTGTACGAGAGAGTT
>CACZTJ010000003.1 GCA_902784065.1 uncultured Prevotellaceae bacterium
AGTCTATATAAAGCCTTCTGGAATGACCGCCTTACTGTCAAACTGGCCTGCACTGATCTTTTTGCAAGCATCCGACAGAAAGCAACTATCTATAGTGATTTCCGCGAAATCTACCTTGACAAGTGTCTAGACACTCGCAATTTAGAACTTACTGTGCGCTACAACTTCAATCCTGCCAAGAGCAAGTATCGCGGACAAGGTGCTGGTAATGATACAAAAGGAAGATTTAAATAATACAACCTGCTTTTTCGGGGCAGTTGTCGGCTTAGGACCGACGCTGCCCTTATTTCTTTTTTGCTACGTTTCTTTAATCACAGAATTTATGAGTATGATGGTAACGATCTTGTTCATCGGGCAGACAGCCTTGTAGGCACAAAAATGTATAGTTTGCTCCTCAAAGTATGCGACAAATGAATAAGGAAGATAAAGTTAGAGCCTGCTATCAACATTGTTGTCTCCAATATGTTGCAGGTGGAAAAATGACAAATGAAACACTGAGAGGAAGGCTGAGTATTGCTGCATCTAATTATTCTATTGCATCACGTATCATTTCCGATACTATAGCTGCAGGGCTTATAAAATTAGAAGATAGTTCTAAATCAAGAAAGTATGCACAATATATTCCTATTTGGGCATAGTCTTATGTGACGGCAGAGTGATTCTTCTCTTTTGCCTGCTTTCTAACTGGTTGTATATCAGTATATTCTTTATGTGATGGCAGAGTGATTATAGTTATTTCTGACCCTTATCAATCTGCCAACTTTGCCTTAATTATCTAGTGGCTGAAGCGGGCGATGTTAGTGATGGTCTCGTTCTTCGGAGCGTATGGTTTCTTAGATGATGCCCATGGCACCGCGGTTCTTCCAGCCCCATCTCGTAGAGGCTGAGGAAGGAGGTTTTTCTTAATAGCGTGCTTTTGTCTCGGAAACTTTTTGTAACTTTGCAGCTGCAAAGTTACCACTATTATTATAAACTTACAAGGAAAATTAGCAAAAAAGAAATCAGGGCAGCGTCGGTTCTAAGCCGACAACTGCCCACTTAACAGAAGAGAGAGTCTAAAGTCGGTTCAATTCGTTCGTAGAAGCAGTACCCTTGTACTTGCTCTTTGATGGATTAAAGCGGAAGGTTGCTGAGAGCCATAAGGTACGACGACCTCCGTCATTCCATTTCTCAAGTGTAATCCCGTTTGTAACCATGCGCCATTTCTCATAATTTGTATTAAAGAGGTTTGTTACCTTTAGGTTCAAACGCAGTTTTTCATTCCAGAATGTCTTGATGATATATATATCAGTATGGAAATTTGAATAAAAGTAGCAGGTTCCCATATGTCCTGAAGTATGATACGACATATCGCATCCTGCCTGGAAGGTGGGAGCAATATTAATCAGATTATTAATACCGAAATCGCAGATAGGCTTATTATACGACAGACCATTGTAGGACTGATGTGGTTTGGTAACGTTGATAGAAAACTTTGGTTTCCATATCCTAAATAACGTGGGTGAATAATAAACTGCGAGAACGAATTCGCTGTTGTCAAGGTCACGTGGCTGAAAGAATGTAATAGAGTCACTATCCTCAAACATATCTTGAACACTGATTTTACAATCTTTATATGTAGTGTACGAGGCCATTAACTGAAGGTCTTTCCACGAAAAAGTAAGCGTCAACATGTTTGTCTTAGTAGGTTGAAGTGTCGGATTACCCCCTTCATATGAATAAGGGTTATTTATGGCGATAGCACTACGAAGCATTCTGTATGAAGGGCGATTCGTTGTATAACGATAAGAAAGTGAGAACCCAACACCGCCATTGCGATAGCTTAGCGAGGCTGAGGGGAAAAGACCTGCATACTTTTTGCTGGCCTCATCAGACTTTACCCCATCCACTGAGTAATCAAAATCTGTATATTCGTATCTGGCACCCAAGTTGGCACTCCAATGCTCACCCCACGAACGGCTGTAGTCAAGAAAGCCTGCATAGAGATTTTGGCGTGCTATGTTGGCAGTAGAATAGAGAGAATTTTCGATCGTAGCATCATCGGCCACTATATTTTGGTTGTCGTTGTTAGTGTATGAGGCTTCAAAACCAATTTTAATAGTTCCTCCACATAACGGTGTTACGAATTGAAGTCGCCCCGCATAGAGTTGGTTCTTGGCTTCATTTCTACTTTCAAGCTTTCCATTACCGATATGGTAATCCTGATCATTGGTGGTTCTAGTATTGAGATAGTCCATGTCAATTTTCAGATAGCTGTCGGCCGAAAAACCATAGTCACAATATGCATTCACATAGTGGACACCTGAAGTTATTTCTCGCTGGTCAGTTGAATTCAACTTATTACTATTCACATCGTTATGCATGACATGCAATCTGTCGAAGAATGAGGAATGACTATTGGGGGTTCCTGTATAACGGTAACGAATGCCTGCTGAGGAGCGTTCATTCCATTGATAATTAGTACCCAGTGTGGTGAAGAATGTGAATTGGCGATTTTCCTGTCTGAGACTATCAACGACCAGCCAATTTTTATAAGAATTCGCATCAACCTGATTAGCCTTATAGAGATTCCTATAATAGCTGAACGTTCCAAAGATGTCAAGGCTTCTCTTACGATAGTTCAAAGATACGCTCGCATTATGCGATAAGCATCGTTCTGTGTATAGGTTGCCTTCAGCTATACCACTAAAACCTTCACCCGTCGGAATCTTGGTAATAATACGGATAATAGCATTTACTGTGGCATCATATTCTGACCCAGGATTAATAATCAATTTGATGCTTTTAATATCGGAAGAATTAAGTTGTTTAAGCTCTGAGTTATCACGTACTTGACGGTTGTTGATAAAAATAAGGGGCGTTCCCTTACCAACAATCTCAATTCTTTCGCCATTCGTATTGACGAAAGGCATCTGTTTTAGGACGTCAGTAGCATAACCCAATCCTGCCAGCGGGCTGTTCTCAATAGTAACGTTTAGACCGTCATTTGTCTGTTTGATGAAATGACCCTTTATGGTAATACCTTTTAGCATCTGCGATTCAGGCTGAATGCATATAACCCCCATATCTGACTTACTACACATTATAAATAATGTCTTATAGCCGACGTATGAGATACGAGCAAGTGCTTTCTCTTGTTCGTAAGGGATAGCGAAATAGCCACTCTCGTTAGAAACACCACCGCTAAGCAGTGTGGAGTCAGCAGGGTTGAGAACGGCAATATTAGCGTAAGCAACGGGCTGACCTTGCTCATCGATAATGGTGCCCGTCAGATGGCGATCGGTCTTGTGAGTACATTCCACATAAATCTCATGATCTCCACTCTTTACCACACGGACTGGATAAAAGCCAACAATCTGTAGGATGGCATCTGGCACGGACTTTCGTTGTACATGTGTCGTTACACGGAAATCCTCAAGTTCATCGTAGATAAAGGTGATGTTGTAATCGGTAGCTTGTGTCTGAATATATTTCAGGGCATCGGAAAGAGTGACATCCTGAAAGGTGTGCGTGATCTTCTGTGCGCTTGCAACTGATACAATAGCGCACAGCAATAGTATGAATGATAATCTTTTCATCATGGCAGGCGTTTAGCAATCCTTAGCGGGGATAGCGGTGGTTCTTATGAATACGGTATCATTCTCCGTCTGGATCTGTATCCACTCGAAGTTGTTCAGCATCTCCACAACTTTCTCCAGTTTATATTCCGGCTTCCATTGATAGAAAAGGCGGAGACGGGGGGCATCTTCGTTTTGATAGACCACCTTGACGTTATAGTAGGCTGAGAGTTCTTCGAAGATTTCTCCTAAACCTTTGGTTCGTTATAATGACTAACGATGTGGATGGCTGCATAAGCGATGCCTGAAAGCATGAGAATGCCCACAAACATAGCGGCAAACTTAAGGAGCGAGTACTTTTCGTATTTTCCTTCGTGCTTTTCATGACTTAATCGTTGCCATTCGGCATCAATCATGTCGTCAGTAACTTCCTTATCGGCACGGGCAGCATCAATGGCACTCTGCGTTTTCGACATCAGCGTGTAGAGCTCACGGCACTCTTCGTCGGCAAGTATCTCCTGCCACTCTTCTGCAGTATAATGCTGGGGCTGTTCCATCATCTGGAGCGTGGTCTCACTGACACCTTGACGAATGGCAATCTCTTTAAAGGTTACTCCATCGCGATAATGCTGCTTGATGATGTCTTGACAGACGGGCGGATCGAGTTGAGATATACCTTTTTGTAAGGCATTAAGCTCTTCATCAAGGCGCTCCGTCGGCAAGATGGTAGTGTCGAAATCAAGAAGATAGAGGTGCTCTACGCGTTCTTGAATCTTTCGGCTACGTATCATGTTCAGGCATCGGTTTCGTACGCATGTAAGCAGATAGTGCTCGGCTGTATCTTCCTTTAGATCTTTTGGATCGTCGAGTAGATGGGCGAAGATGTCGTGCACTACATCTTTGCTCTCTGCATCGTCGTGAAGAAGTATGGTGGCCAGCCGATACATCTGACGGTAATGCTGTCGGAACAGCTTTTCGAGTTTACTTTGATCTGTCATACTCTCTTAATACACACGAAAACCGAATTACTAAACCCTTTTTGCAAGTTTTTTGTGCGAAATTACAACTTTTTTACGAAAAAGCCTACCCTGCCCTTACCTTTTATATATTATTAGACGATGGAGAGATCTTAAGAAATCTCATGCGGGATGACAAGGGAAGTCATAAAAGATAGCAGGGCGAGCCTTACGGCTCACCCTGCTATCGTATTTAAACCACAAAGGTTCTTCTATTTTCTGTCTTTGCGGATCAGTTCGAGGAGTTTCTCGACGGCCTCTGCCTCAGGAATATTCTTCTCTACACATTCCTTGGCTTTGTAGAGGGAGATCTTTCCACGTCCGGCACCGACATAACCGTAGTCGGCATCAGCCATCTCGCCAGGACCATTCACGATACAGCCCATGATACCTATCTTCAGACCCACGAGATCTTTCGTGGCGGCCTTGATCTTTGCAATGGTCTCCTGAAGATTATAAAGCGTACGACCACAACCCGGACAAGAGATATATTCGGTCTTTGTGAACTTGATGCGCGCTGCCTGCAGGATGCCATCGGCCAGTTCTACAAGGCGGGCCTCAGGGAAGCCTTCGTTATGGATGACCAGTTGATGAGCCTTCTTGTCGATGAAGAGGGCACCCACAGCCATCGCAGCCTTCAACTGAAGCGACTCCCAGTCGGTCTCATGCATCTCAAGGGTGACTGTATCGTCCTTGATACCTGCCTCAGCCTGCTCACGCAGAGCGGCACACTCGGCGATGGAATCAACCAGCTTACGTGCCACAGGGATCTCATACTCAGGCTCCTCAGAAAGAGACACACGTACCGTATCGCCGATACCCTCGGTAAGCAGGGCACCGATACCTACAGCCGACTTCACGCGGCCATCCTCGCCCTCACCAGCCTCAGTGACACCAAGGTGGAGCGGATAGTGCATATCCTCCTTGTTCATCGTCTGAACAAGCAGGCGAACAGTGGTGACCATCACTACGGTATTAGAGGCCTTGATGGAGATGACAACATCGTTGAACTGCTCGCGCTTGAAGATACGCAGGAACTCCATGCAGCTCTCAACGATACCCTCCGGCGTGTCACCATAACGCGACATGATACGATCTGAGAGCGAACCGTGGTTCACACCAATACGCACTGCCGTATGATGCTCTTTGCAGATATTCAGGAAAGGCACCAGCTGACGCTCGATCTTCTTCAGCTCCTCGGCATACTCCTCGTCGGTATATTCCAGATGCTTGAACGTGCGTCCCGGATCCACATAGTTGCCTGGATTGATGCGCACCTTCTCGCAATAGAGGGCAGCGACATCGGCTGTATGAGCCGTGAAATGGACATCGGCCACCAGCGGCGTCTGATAGCCGTCGGCCTTCAGCTGAGCAGAGATGTTCTTCATGTTCTCTGCCTCACGGACACCCTGGGTAGTGAAACGCACAAGCTCGCCACCAGCGTCGATGATGCGTTTGGCCTGAGCCACACAACCTTCTGTGTTATTCGTATCTACCGTGCCCATCGACTGGATACGGATAGGATTCTGTCCGCCAATGCCGATACCACCGACACGGGCTTCTGTGGATTGTCTTCTCTGATACATTTAATTGGTCTTAAAGTTATACTTAATCTCGGCCAACTCCTGGTTAGCCTTCTCGATCTTCACTCTCAAGTTACCTTTATAGACGGCCAGACGCTGAGCCAGTTCAGCATCGGAAAGGGCCATCATCTGAACAGCGAGGATGGCTGCATTCTGAGCACCATTGACACCGACAGTGGCTACAGGGATGCCTGGGGGCATCTGGATGATGGAGAGCATGGCGTCAAGACCATCGAGCATACCCTTGATAGGTACACCGATGACGGGTAGCGTGGTAGAGGCAGCAATGACACCTGGCAGAGCTGCAGCCATGCCTGCACCTGCGATAATCACCTTGATACCACGATCCTGAGCGGTACGGGCAAACTCCTCCACGGCATCGGGTGTGCGATGGGCAGAAAGGGCATTCACTTCAAAAGGCACCTGCAACTCATCAAGCAGCTTGCAGGCTTTTTCCATAACGGGCAGATCACTGGTGCTGCCCATGATGATACTTACTAATGGTTTCATATCCTTATAAATAAATCAATCCTATTATTGAACAAACAACTCCCACAAAGAAACCTGTGACAACCTGTGCCAACGTATGCTGACGGAGGATCATACGACTGGTACCCAACAGACCTGCCAGGATGAACACGACACAGAGCCACCATACAGGGTTGAAGCCGAAGAACTCTCCGAACACGAAAAGGGCACCTGCCACACCACCGATAGCAGCGGTATGAGTGGAGATCTTCCACCACACATTGATCAGTGCGCAAGCCACCTGGATGAACAGCGCCGCAGAGAGAATCGTGCCCATAAAATGGGGAATATGGAGCATGTCCATCAGATAAACACAGAAGAAATAGCAGAGGATGGAGATGACATAAGGTACGACACGGCGCTCCTTATATCCCAGATCGATGAGGGTCCACCCTTTATAGCGGCGATAGATATGGATGAGAATCGTGGGCAGGAGGATGGTGAACACATAGACCAGCGTGAGCACCTGCAGCTTATAGGCCCAGGGCATCAGACCGAGGTAACTGAACGTAAACAGTGCCATCAGTCCCACCAATGGCAGATAGAAAGGTGTGAACAAGATGCTCATCAACCTGGCTGCCAAAATAATATTTCTCTCTGTATTAAACTGTATCATCGGCGGAGTCGGGCTATGGGAATACCTAATTGTTCACGATACTTGGCCACCGTACGACGGGCAATGGGGAAGCCACGACGGGCCAGCTCTTCTTTCAAGGCATCGTCGCTCAAAGGACGCTGCTTGTCTTCACTGTCAATGATGTCACGAAGTGTCGCCTTGATCTGACGGGTGGACAACTCTTCGCCACTCTCCGTGACATAGGCATCGCTGAAGAAATGACGCAGTGGGAAGGTGCCCCAACGCGTCTGGGCATACTTCGAGTTGCTGACACGCGAGATGGTAGAGGGATCAAGCCCTGTCTTCTCAGCCACATCACGCAGGATCATCGGACGCAGGGAGGCCTCATCGCCATCGACAAAGAACTGGTGCTGCAACTGAATGATGGCACGCATGGTGATGGTCAGCGTATGACGGCGCACCTTGATGGCCTCGATGAACCCCTGGGCAGCATCAACCTTCTTCTTTATATAGAGCAAGGCTTCTTTCGTCTGGCGATTCAGATGATCCTTGTTCTGCTGATACTCCTTCATGGAATCGACAAATGACTGGGAGACCTTCAACTCAGGCACTTCGCCATTATTGAGTGTGAAGGTCACAGTGCCATCGTCCAACGTATCGACAATAAAATCAGGTGTGATCTGCTGCATATTCCTGCCTACCGTCTCGCCTAAGGAGGCACCTGGACGCGGATTCAGTTTGCGCAGTTCGCTGAAAAGGGCCTCTGCCTGAGCATCGTTCAGCGATAAGGAGGTCTGAATCTTATCCCAGTGTTTCTTGGTGAACTCATCGAAATAGCTGTTCACCACCTTGGTCATCAGATCCTTGAGACGAGAAGGATCCCGACGGTCGATCTGCAGCAACAGGCACTCCTGAAGTGAACGGGCACCGATGCCGGCAGGGTCGAACGTCTGCAACAACGCGAGTACCTGTTCCAGCTCTGACTCCGTGACATCGATATTATGATACACAGCCAGCTCGTCACAGATGGCACCTAAGCTTTTACGTAGCAGACCATCATCTTCGAGTGAGCCGATCAGATACTCCATCACATCGCGCTGGGTGTCTGTCATATCCAGTTCGCCCATCTGCTCCTTCAGCTGGTCATAGAACGACAGACTCTCGCCATAGACCATCTCCTCGCGCTCTTCCGACACAGAGCTACCGCCATGATAGACTGGCAGCTCATCATCGTCGCGCCCCATGTTGCTGAGGGCATCGTCAAGAGCCGACTGGCGCTCCTCGCGCTCACTGCGTGACTCGAAATCATCAGCATCGCCATCATCCTGACTCTCTGAATATTCCTGGTATTCAGGCTCGTCACCAACTTCGTAAGAGGCATCAGTCTCAAGGGCTGGATTATCATTCATCTCAGTGGCGATGCGATCCACCAACTGGGTGATGGGCAACTCTACCAGAGAAGCCTGTAACAACTGCTGTTGAGAGAACGTCTGTCCTTGCTTCAGCTGCTGTAATTGTTCCTGTATCTGACTTTGTGACATTTACTTAAAATACGCCTTCAACTGTGCGGCATAAGATGCCAGCGACTGAGTGTCGGCATTACCATAGCGGCGCCAGATCTCCTTGCAGGGAGCCAGCAGGCGGGCAGAAGCGGGATCTTTCCGTTTCAGGTAGGGATCACAACACTGAAACACCTTCAGTACTTCTTCCACCTCAGCAGAGCGCATACCGATGAGCCGCGCCAACTCTTGAACCTCTGGCGTGGCAGCCACCATCGTGATGGGGGTAAGACGGAAATAAAGATCGAGGATAAGTGTCAGCATGACTGGTGTCAAGACCTCTCCCTCAGCTATCGGCTTAAAGTCTTTTTCAAAGCTCTCGTTCACCTCCACCCCACTGTAGAATTCTCCGGCATTATTAAAGCCTTTCATCTCACGCAGCATACGAGCAGCGCGGGCCAGCTTCTTAGGGTTCTGGCTATATGTCTCCCATAAATGTTCCACGCGAGGTGTCTCCAGGTTAGCCAGTTGGCACATCCTGTTGAAAAGCGCATCGGGAGAGATATGGAGTTCAAGACTCAAATCCACCATCCGCCGAGAATACATCGGCTTCAGCCCCACAGGTTTCTGCAGATATAACTGCATCAGCAGAAGCCAATAATCATCCTGCCATTTGGAGTTCTTTGCCATAATACCAACTAATTTTCTGCAAAAATACATTTTTTTTCCTATACTTTCACAGAAAAAGGCAAAAACTTGCAAGAAAAGTTTGCTGAAGGAAGAGTGGAGGCCTCAGATAGAGACGGAGACATCAGGGCTCCACAGCACTGTCTGTCCACTGTAGAGCGACTTCTGAACGTCGATCAGCCGCTGGTTGGAAGAGCCGCGGAACAGCAGGTCGGGATCGCGCAGTTTTTCGATATACGGTCCATCTACCAGCACATCGAGCAACTCCAACAGTTCACGCTGTGCACGTGTGATCAGGCTTTCAAAAGGAAAGCCCGTATAGCACCAGATATCTTTATTAGTCTGCCTGTGGATTGCACGTGCCAGTTCTGCAAAGCCGTCGCACTGATACATCGGGTCACCACCAGTAAAAGTGACATTGGCAAAGGGGTCGGCCACGATGATACGCATCAGTTCCTCTGTTGACATATCACGCCCTCCTTTGAAATCCCACGACTGGGGATTATGACATCCTGGACACTTGTGACGGCACCCAGCACAATAGATGGAGGTCCGGAACCCCGGACCATCCACCATCGTATCTTCTATGATATCGAGTACTCGAATCATTCAAAAATATTTTGCATACCGTGGTCGATGTGCGTCACACGATCGTTAAGCTCAGCCAGTTTGCCACTGTTCCAACGATCGGTGGTTCCCACAAGATAACCTGTGATGCGCTGCAGCTTGTCAATGTTTGTCGAGCCGCACTTCGGGCACTTCTCCAGATGATCGTCGGCATTCTCGTAGCCGCAGTCCATACAGCGGTTGCGGTTGTGGTTCACAGAGCCATAACCCATGTCGAGCTGATCCATCATATCTACCACACTCATGATCACCTGTGGGTTATGCGTGGCATCACCATCAATCTCCACATAGAAGATATGACCACCACGCGTCATCTCATGATATGGTGCCTCAACCTCTGCCTTATGACGGGCAGAGCACTTGTAATACACAGGCACATGGTTAGAGTTGGTATAATAGTCACGATCCGTCACCCCTGGGATCACACCAAACTGCTTACGATCTTTCTTCGTAAACTTTCCGCTCAACCCCTCTGCAGGTGTTGCCAGTACAGAATAGTTGTGATGGTATTGTTCGCAGAAATCGTTGATGCGCTGACGCATGTAGCCAACAATCTTCAGACCAAGGGCCTGACTCTCCTCGCTCTCACCATGGTGCTTGCCAGTGAGGGCTACCAGACACTCTGCCAGACCGATAAAGCCGATGCCGAGCGTACCCTGATTAATGACACTCTCAATCGTATCGTTGGCACCCAGTTTGTCGGCACCAATCCAGAGACTCTTCATCAGCAGAGGGAACTGCTTGGCAAAGGCCGTCTTCTGGAACTGGTAGCGGTCGTCGAGCTGCTTGGCTGTCACTTCAAGCATATGATCGAGCTTGGCAAAAAACATATCAATACGCTTCTGCTGATCCTGTTCCTCACGGCACTCAAGGGCCAGCTTCACAATATTAATCGTTGAGAACGACAGGTTACCACGACCAATAGAGGTCTTCGGACCAAAACGGTTTTCGAACACACGGGTACGACAACCCATCGTAGCCACCTCATGCATATAACGCTTAGGATCGTCGGCACGCCACTCACTGTCCTGATTAAACGAAGCATCGAGGTTCAGGAAATTCGGGAAGAAACGACGAGCCGTCACCTTACATGCCAGCTGATAGAGGTCAAAGTTACGATCCTCCGGCAGATAATTCACGCCACGCTTCTTCTTCCAGATCTGAATGGGGAAGATAGCAGTCTCACCATTACCCACACCCTCATAGGTAGAGAGCAGAATCTCACGCATGATGCAACGGCCCTCAGCACTGGTGTCAGTACCATAGTTGATAGAAGAGAACACCACCTGGTTACCACCACGCGAGTGGATGGTGTTCATATTATGGATAAACGCCTCCATGGCCTGGTGTACACGTCCCACAGTCTTATTGATAGCATGCTGCTGAGCGCGTTCCTTACCTGTCAGACCATCGAGAGGCTTCTTGATATAATCCATCAGCGGCTCTTCATAGAGATCCTTATAGCTCTCACCATTCAGATCCTCCAGGGCTTTCAGCTCCTCAACATAGCTCATGCGGACATAGGGTGCCAGGTAGAAATCGAAGGCAGGAATAGCCTGTCCACCGTGCATCTCATTCTGACAGCACTCCATAGAGATACAAGCCAGCACAGAAGCTGTCTCGATACGTTTGGCAGGGCGCGAGGCACCATGGCCGGCAATAAAACCACAGTTAAGGATATTATCCAACGGATGCTGCACACAGGTGAGCGACTTGGTGGGATAATAATCTTTGTCGTGGATATGGAGATAGTTGTGCTCTACGGCATCACGGCTCTCTTCGGAGAGCAGATAGTCATCAACAAAGGGCTTCGTGGTCTCTGAGGCAAATTTCATCATCATGCCTGCAGGGGTATCGGCATTCATGTTGGCATTCTCACGCGTCACGTCATTGTTCTTAATGTTCACGATATCCAGGAACACGTCACGTGTCTTTGCCTTACGGGCAATGCTACGCTGGTTGCGATAGGCGATGTACTTCTGAGCCACATCCTTTCGGCTCGATTTCATCAGCTCCACCTCGACTGCATCCTGTATCTGCTCCACTGTCATCTGACTGTCGCCACACTGGGCAATGTGGTCAGTAATTTGGTACAACAGGCGCTCATCCTCACCCTTGTCGGTATGGAGCATTGCCTTACGAATTGCCGCCATGATTTTCTGCTCATTGAAGCCCACGATGCGGCCATCTCTTTTTACTACTGTTTGGATCATATTGTATTTAAAAGTTCTTAGTTAATAATGATGTCATTCTATTTCGTGCTGAACGCCAGGGCATAAGTACGCATCTGCTTCACCATGGCCACCAGTCCATTCGAACGTGTGGGTGACAGGTGTTCCTTCAGGCCGATCTCCTCAATGAAATAGAGGTCGGCATCGAGAATCTCCTGGGGTGTATGATCAGAGAGTACCCTGATGAGCAAGCTCACGATACCCTTCACAATCAGCGCATCGCTCTCGGCCGAGAAATGGATTTGACCATTCTCATAGTCGGCCTGCAGCCACACACGACTCTGACACCCGTCAATCAGGTTCTGCTCCGTCTTATAGCGTTCGTCAAGGGGAGCCAGTTCGTTACCCAGATCGATCAGCAGCTGGTACTTGTCCATCCAATCATCCAGTCCGGAAAACTCCTCTATAATCTCATCTTGAATCTCGTTTATTGTCATTTCTCTTCTACTTTTTCTAATTTAAACAATTTATCTGAAGGACGTACCTTGGCAGGCACGGCAATAGAAACACGTGTCCCCTGCTCTGCCACCTCCACGGGACCGTTGTCACCATGAATCTCATCAGCCGTCACATACATCACACCAGTGGTAGGACCTGTGATCAACATCTTGTCCCCCACCTTGAAGGTATTGGCTTCAACGGTAAACTCAGCCACACCCAGTTTAGAGAAGTATTTCACGCCTTTTCCGATATACACCTTACGCTCTGTGGCATTCGAACCGTAGTTCTTGTTCCACTCTCCCATGGTCTGCCCCTGATAATAACCATCCCAGAAGCCACGATTGAAAACGGTAGCCAAACGTTCATCCCACTGATCTTTCTTCTCTTCCGTGAATGTCTCGTCAAGCACGGCCTGGATGGCCTCCTTATAACACTTCACCACCGTATAGACATACTCAGGACCACGGGCTCGACCCTCGATCTTAAACACACGCACACCACTCTTCATCATACGATCGATGAAACGGATGGTCTTCAGATCCTTAGGCGACATGATATACTTGTTGTCGATATCAAGCTGATAGCCTGTCTCGTTATCCGTTGCCGTATAGCTACGGCGACAGATCTGGATGCATTCTCCACGATTGGCGCTGCGATTAGCGGCATGAAGACTCATATAGCATTTCCCGCTGATAGCCATGCAGAGGGCACCATGACAGAACATCTCAATGCGAATCTGCTCACCAGAAGGACCACAGATATGCTCTTCTTCCACCTGACGGAAGATCTCTGCCACCTGATCCATGTTCAACTCGCGAGCCAATACCACCACATCGGCAAACTGGGCATAGAAACGCAGTGCCTCGATGTTCGAGATGTTCAGCTGGGTGGAAAGATGCACCTCCTGCCCCACCTTATTACAATAGGTCATCACCGCCACGTCGGAAGCGATGACAGCAGAGATACCCGCCTCTTTGGCTGCATCGATAATCTCATGCATCAGGGGGATATCTTCACCATAGATAATGGTGTTGACTGTCAGGTAACTCTTTATGCCGTGCTCATTACACGTCTGAGCCATCTCCTTCAGATCGTCGATCGTGAATGTCGAGGCAGAGTGAGCCCGCATATTCAGCTTCTCGATACCGAAGTAGATGCTGTCAGCACCAGCCTGAATAGCTGCTGCCAACGACTCTAGTGAGCCCACAGGGGCCATGATCTCGTATGCTTTGATGTTTTTTTCCATTACGGGTGCAAATATACAAAAAAATCTTCTTATCTTTGCACGCGATGATGAGATTTTTATATCTTTTAATAGCCGTCCTGTTTTACACCAGTTGTACACATCGTGAGCCCAGGCATTTCACTCACGAGGTTCTGAACCGTATGACACCCGTGAAGAACCAAGGCGAGACTCAATCCTGCTGGATCTATGCCATGCTCGCCGCCATCGAGACAGAGCATCTCAGCTGGGGTGACTCCGTGAACCTCTCACCTTATTATATAGAAAAGATGATGGAGCGGGAGGCTGATGCCCCTCAGAACAAACGGGGTATGGGCAAAACTCTCATTAATCTGATCCAGAAATATGGGATTGTGGGCTATGATGCGATGCGGAAGACTGATATCCCCGCCCCACGCTGGGTGTTCATGCTGGGCGCCACCTACACGCCACAGGAGTTTGCCCGTAGTGTCTGTGCCCCTGGAGAGTATATCGCCCTGACCAGCAACGACGAGGCGCCTTACAACCAAGAGGTGGATCTCGATCTGCCTGACAACTGGATGCACGACCGTTTCTATAACATCCCCATCGATTCGCTGTTGGCTAAGACTGAGCGAGCCGTGCGCCAGCATCATGGTGTCTGTTGGGAAAGTAAGCACCATGCGATGGCTATTGTCGGCATTGCACACGATGACCAGGGTGAGCCGTTTTTTATCATGAAGAACTCCTGGGGTACAGATCGCCCCCATCAAGGGCTCGACTACCTCTCATTCAAGGATTTCCGTAAAGAGACCCTCGCCATAGAGATGACAAAAAAAGCCTACGGTCTCCCGTAGGCTTTCTATTCACTATTCGTTTATCACTTATTCAGCTTCCACGTCACACCATCCTTGGTGTCTTTCACCTCGAAGCCAGCAGCAGCCAGCTCGTCGCGGATTTTGTCACTGGTGGCCCAGTCCTTTTCGGCCTTAGCCTTGGCACGCAGTTCAAGTACCATATCCATCACCTTGCCAAAGGCTTCCTCGCGGGCATCGTTCGAACCGCTCTTCTCTGCCTTCAGTCCGAGAATGTCAAAAGCAAAGAGATGCATCACCTCCTTCAGTTCCTTCAGGCAGTCAGCGCAGATCGTAGCCTTGTGATCCACGAGTTTGTTGATGGTAGTACAAGCCTCGAAGAGATTGCTGATCACCTGAGGCGTAGCAAGATCGTCATTCATGGCATCATAGCACTTCTGACGGAGCTCTGTCACTACTTTCTTAGTCTCGGCATCACACTCGGCAGAAGCCTGTACGCGCTCCAGGTCATTGATGGCGTTGAGCAGTTTCTCCAAGCCCCTCTCAGCAGCGACAAGCGCCTCATTCGAGAAGTCAACGGTACCACGATAGTGGGCACTCAGCACGAAGAAGCGGATGGTCATGGGCGAGTAGGCCTTCTCCAGCAACGGATGGTTGCCCGTAAAGAACTGCTCCAGCGTGATGAAGTTGTTGTACGACTTACCCATCTTCTGTCCGTTGATGGTCAGCATGTTGTTGTGCATCCAGTACTTCACAGCGGGGTGACCCATCGATGCCTGAGCCTGTGCTATCTCACACTCATGGTGGGGGAACACAAGGTCCATACCACCTCCGTGGATGTCAAACATCTCACCCAGATACTTACGACCCATCGCCGTACACTCACAGTGCCAGCCGGGGAAACCATCGCTCCAAGGTGAGGGCCAGCGCATGATATGTTCAGGCTGGGCTTTCTTCCATAGGGCGAAGTCAGCCTGGTTACGCTTCTCTCCTACTCCTGCCAACTCACGGCTCTCGTCCTTGATATTCTCCAGCGAACGGCCAGAGAGGATGCCATACTTGAACTTCTTATTGTAGGCCTCAATATCGAAGTAGATACTGCCGTTGCTCTCATAGGCAAAGCCATTGTCAAGGATCTGCTGCACCAACTGCTGCTGTTCGATGATATGACCCGTGGCATGAGGCTCGATACTCGGACGGAGCACGTTCAGCGCATCCATGTACTGATGATAGCGGTTGGTATAGTACTGGGCAATCTCCATCGGCTCCAACTGCTCCAGTCTGGCTTTCTTGGCAATCTTGTCCTCGCCCTCGTCGGCATCATGCTCCAGATGACCTACATCCGTGATATTACGCACGTACCTTACTTTATAACCTAAGTGCTTCAGGTAACGGAACACCAGGTCGAAAGTGATGGCAGGACGGGCATGTCCCAGATGGGGATCACCATAGACGGTTGGTCCGCATACATACATACCCACATTAGGAGAATGGAGCGGTTCAAACCGCTCCTTCTGCCTTGTAAGTGTATTGTAAATAACTAATTTTGATTCCATTATTTTACGTATTCAGCAAAGTCTGTCAGTTTCATGTCGCCCTTGCGAGCCAGCGTGTCGTGCATGGCGAAGGCAGCAGGCAGGTTGTGACGGGTCTGACCCATCTTGGCAATCTTCAGGTAATCCCACAGCAACTGCTTGTAGTCAGGATGTGCACAGTTCTCGATGATACACTCTGCACGCTGGATGGGACCCTTGCCACGCAGGTCGGCAATACCCTGCTCTGTCACGATAATGTTCACATCGTGCTCTGAGCTGTCCTGATGGCTTACGAAAGGTACGATAGAAGAGATCACACCACCCTTAGCCACAGAAGGACATGTAAATATAGAGAGGTACGCGTTGCGGATGAAGTCACCCGAACCACCGATACCATTCATCATCTTCACACCGCTGATATGGGTAGAGTTCACGTTACCATAGAGGTCGGCCTCAATAGCGGTATTGATGGCAATCACACCTAATCGACGGATGATCTCAGGTGAGTTAGAGATCTCGCTCTGACGCAGTGTCAGGTGATCCTTGAAATAGTCCATGTGGTCATACACCTGCATCAGACACTCGTTAGAGACGGTGAGTGAACAAGCTGAAGCATCCTTCACACGGCCATTCAGCATCATAGCCACCACACTGTCCTGCAGCACCTCGGTATAGATATTGAAGTCGGGCACGTGCTTGTCCTGACCCAGCGCACCGAGGATGGCATTGGCTGTTGAACCCACACCACTCTGCAGCGGCAGGAACTCCTTGGGGATACGACCCTTGTGCATCTCCTCCACCAGGAACTCAGCTGTCAGGTATCCGATCTTATCCGTTACAGGGTCGCTGTCCTTGAAGGCACGGGCCTCATCAGGGATGTTACACTCCACGACACCTGCTACCTTATCCTTAGAAACTGTCACATAGGGCACACCGATACGGTCGCCTACATGCTCGATGGGGATAGCCTTGCGGTAAGGCGGATCCAGAGGCTCATACACGTCGTGGATATACTTCGCATTGGGGTTGTGGAAGCTGTTCAGCTCTAGGATGACGTGCTTGGCCAAACGGGCAGCAGTCGGAGAGATACCACCGGCAGCAGTCAGATAGACATGATAGTCGTTACCCACCTCCTCGATATCACACACCTCAAGGATAGCCCAGTCCAACGGACCATAGAAGCCATAACGCAACTCCTGTGCCATATGACTCAAATGCAGGTCGTTATAGGGAATCTCACCCATGTTCACATGCTTACGGAAATCGGGGTTCGTGGTGTAAGGTGCACGATAGAGGATCGCCTGTGCATTTGCCAGGTCACCATCCGTACTCTGTCCGGTAGAAGCACCTGTGAAGATAGCTACCTTAAACTCGCGGCCAGCCTCATGCTCAGCCACAGCGAGCTTTGCCAGTTCCTTTGTTGTTGCCTTGGCTACACCAGCAGGTGTAAAGCCACTCATAGCGATATGATCGCCATTCTTAATCAGTGCTGCAGCCTCTGCAGCAGTCAGTCGTGTATAAGCCATAATCTTATTAAATTTGCAAATTTGGCGGCAAAATTAATAATATTCGCTCAAACCACCAAATAAAACACTGACCTTTTTACTTTTTTACCTTTTTACTTTTATAGATAATCCATCAACACATCCCACACGGCGATGATGTGACATATTGAACCTGCCAAGACAAAGAAGTGGAATACCGAGTGCATATATTTGGTTTTGTTTAGACTGTAGAAGACGGCACCCGTGATATAACAAACCCCTTCTGCGATGATCCAACTGACCGCTGTAGCCGATACAGAATCCAACAGCGGCTTGAAGGCTACAAGCACACTCAGTCCCATGCCGATGAAACAGAATGTCTCCAAGTTCGAATGCTCCTTCAGACGGATAAAGCTCACGATGGTACCTGCTATGGCACAAGCCCAAACAAAGATAAAAAGGCTCCAGCCCCAATACCCCTGTTCGCGTAATGCCACCAGCGTCAGAGGTGAATAGCTACCGGCAATATGCCAGTAGATGGCGGCATGGTCCCACCTGCGCAACCGCTCCTTCCATTTCGAGTGATGCTTCATCGAGTGGTAGAGCGTTGAAGCCACATACGACCCCAACATGCCGAAAAGATAGAGGATCACCCCAACCCGCGCCCAGTCGTTATCACTCTGGAAACACCAGACAAGGAAGATGACGCCAAACACCACTCCCATCAGAACACCTCCGCCGTGCGAAACTGCATTCCATATTTCTTCCGTCTTTGTATATCTGATCATTTCCTAATAGTGATAGGGATCATCTTGACGGTCATATTCACATCACGTTTACGGCATTTAGCGAGCCATTTCTGGAAATCATCACCTTTCAATTGGCGCAACTGTCCTTCAAAGCCGTTGTCAGCCGCCTTCACAAAAGACTGAGGCGAGAATACGACATATATTTGATTCTGCTCTACAGGATACAGGGCCGTCAGATTATAGGAATCCACCAATGGTCTTTCCACTGGTGTTGCATCCCTTTCGCTAAAAAACACATAACGCTGATTGGCCTTGACGGCATAAATACCATCTTGCTGTTTCTGATAAGGGAGGATACAGGTAGCATCATTACCAACATCTACCAGATAGATAGCGAGGTAGCCAGCCACTGGCGAGGTGAAAGAAAGGTAGAGATCATCACCGTTGTTAAACATCTCTGATTCGAAACGATCCTCCGTACCATTGCGAAGCACCTTGACCTGGAACTCCACCTCATTGGCGATCAACTCACGGATTTTGCCCTTAACTTTTACCGAGACAATCAATTTCTCACCGTTATAGACAATCTGATATTCTGGTTGACTAATCGTCTCTATCCATTCACCCTTCACGTCACTTCCACTAATAGATAAGAAATCGACAGAAGAGATGCCGTTACGATTGGCCATTCTGACCGTATTCGACTCCGACACCACAGTGCCATAGGTCTCAGCAATCGCACGTATCTTTGCTTTTTCAAGTGCTGTTTGCTTGGCAGCCGACAGCGACACATCTTCTGGTACTTCATAGACATATTCAGCCTCCACAGTCTG
Organism: uncultured Prevotellaceae bacterium; assembly: GCA_902784065.1. Classification (GTDB taxonomy): domain Bacteria; phylum Bacteroidota; class Bacteroidia; order Bacteroidales; family Bacteroidaceae; genus Prevotella. The sequence continues at coordinate 19,364 of CACZTJ010000003.1, forward strand.
AACATCCTGCGCAGAAGCCGATAATGTGACTAAAAAACTGATCAACCAAAAAAGTCTTTTCATTTCAAAAACAGCATGGATTTCTTAAATATTGTGGTGCAAAAGTAGGCTTTTATTTTGATATTTCATCATTTTTCCCAAAAATTATTTTGTCATTTCAACAATAATGTGTAAATTTGCATTTAAAATATTAACTTTTACTTGCAAAAGAAACAATTTATTATAAACTATAAGGTTATGAAAAAAACTATTCTATTGCTTACGATGGCACTCCTTGCGGGGAATGTATGCAAAGCAGAAAGTAACGACAACAAGCGTACACTTACTCAGAAAAAGTGTCCAGTAGGTTATGACAACTCTTCGTTTGCCGTATTCTACTTCAATGGTAAAGACGCCTACAACAATCGTGGTATGGTGATTTTCAGTGGCGATACCATTAAAGACCTTAAGATCAATCCGTCGTTCAGTGCCGTAGCCAGTCTGGAGAAGACTAAGAAAGGCGGCACATTTGCCCAGACTTTCAGAATCACGAACCCAATATCCCAACAACAAAAAATAAAGGTAAAGAACCAAGACTTGACAGCTCTTGCCTATAGTGCTGATGCCCGTCAGTTGGCCATCGCCACAAGCACCAAGCAGATTCTTTTCTATGACGTCTTAGGCAAAATTATTCACTCAACGGTAACCTCTGAGATCACACCTCAGAAGTTGGTTTTCAGTGGCAATAATTACTTCCTTGCCGCAATTAATGGTAATACATTAGAGATCTGGAACGTTGAAAGGGGAACGATCCGCAAGACGATCAACTTTGACAGCAACGTCAATGATGTAACCTTTGCTGACAATAACAGCAAGATGCTGGTGGTAACTGCAAATGGTAAGCTGCTGGTATATGACACAGCAACCTTCAATCTTAAAAACACCATTGAGGATGTGGGTAGCGCTCTGGCTTGCCAGGCCAACAACAATGGTAAATATGCCTACGTGCTGTGTTCACCGAGCCGTATCTGCGTGATTAACCTGTTGGATCCGACAGAGCGCCAGTTTATCGACAATGCTGACGGCGGGACAACAGCCATCAGAGGAATCTTTAATTTTAACGACAATAATGATTTCCTCATCTACAACACCAGCAATGCAATTGTTTATCAAAAGCTTGAAGGACTCACACCTTATTATAATAAGATGATGAGCGGTGAGTTGAACGAGAAACTGAATCAGTGGATGAAGCAGATGCCTGGCGAATCATTAGAGGATTATACCGCCCGTGTGAATGAAGAATCACGTAGAGAGATGGCAATGGAACTGGAGCGTGAGATTGCCACGAAGATGGCTGTCGGACTGCTGGAACAGAGTGAGGTGACGGTTGGCGACTATAACACAAAGACCAAAAAACTGACCCTGCACTTCAGTACGATGCCCGACATCTTCCTAGATGTGCCTCTGGGAGAAATCAAATCGTTCGACAAGAGCAGCCGTCTGGAGTTCCGTAACGTGAAATACGGTCTGAATCCTGATGATAAGTTTGAAATTGTTTATGCAGAAGTCTATAACCCTGAGAATGGTAAGACCTATATCTTCGACAATCTGGAACGCAAATCGTTGTCATATATGATGGAGGATGCCAACTTCGTACCCATCGACGTGATTCAGGCCACCAGTATGGAGGAGATTGCACTGGAGAGCATCAAAGAGGATATTATCAGCCTGGCCAAGCAGGAGCAGACCATCTCCGACAAGACACATATCTCTGTTAATACACATGCAGAGCCAGCTGTCGATGCAGATGGTAAGAATATCATCAACTATAATGTGGAGTTCACCTACGAGGTAGAGGAAGAGTTCTCTGCACGCGACGACTTCAAGCCAGGACATTACCATACTGAAGAGTCTGGTGCCGCCATGTCGATGCTGAAAATCATGAAGAAGGCCTTCGAGAACGACTTCGCGAAATACATTGCTGATGGCAAACGTGTGAAGATTGCCATTAAGGGTACTGCCGACGCTTCACCGATCGCACATGCCATCGCCTACGACGGTAAGTATGGAGAGTTCGACGGAGAGCCTGTGTATAAGAACAACGAGATGACTAATGTGAGTCTGAACAAGAAAGAAGGTATCTCCACCAACGACCAGCTGGCTTTTGCCAGAGCCATCGGCGTGCAGTACTATATAGAGAAAGAGTTGGCTGCATTTGAGAAGATGAACCGCAACTACGAGTATCATATCGAGGTGTCTGAGCAGGAAGGCAGTAAGTTCCGTCGCATCAGTGTACAGTGCACCTTTATCGATGCATTCTAACAAATGAACAAGAAAATCAAACATCTTATCAATCAGCACAAACCATTATGGGTTGTGCTGATTCTTACTATCTGCACACTATCAGCCAAAGCGCAGACGATGGAACAGGCCGACGAGGCCTACAAACAGCTCATCATGATGCGTAGCACTGATTCTATCAGTAAGGACGACATCTATATGAAGGCTTTTGAGTGCAGTCGCTCATACAAGCAGATCCTTATTTCCTCGCCCAGTGGCGTGGAGAGCTTCGACAAGTCCCGCACCGTACTGGCATCGCTCTATCCATTCCTGAAGGCTGGAGCCGGATATTACTCACAGCAGAAGAAAGACTCTATTGCCATTGTCTTTGCCAGAGAGGCCGTTGACATAGCGATGATGAAGGAAATGGCCAGTGAGGACTTGCGTAAAGACAGCTACTATCCGAATCTGGTGTATTTCGTGGCTGCTCGAACCTATAACTCTGAGGAATACGAGGATGCCATCATCTACCTCAAGGAATATATGGATGTGACCGATGTGTCGAAGCATGCACGCGTACTTTCCTATCTGAAAGAGGCAGAAGGGCTGGTGGCACAGAAGAAAAAGAGCCAAGAGGAGTTTGAGGATATCTATAAAGGTGTGCCCTACTTCGATGTCTTTGCCAAACAGTCCATCGAGAAGAGCATGGAGAAGTGGAAAGAAAAGGATCCCTACGAGACAATTGAAGAATATAAAGCCCGTGTGAACGAAGAGACGGCAAGACTCAAACAACAGGAGTTGCAGAAAATCCTGATGGATGAATATGTGCAGCGCTTTGCAAAGAATATGACCGTTGCCGACATGGAGATCAAGCCTTACGACGCAGAAAACCAGTCGTTCCTCATTGAGTCACCCTATGGCGATATAGTTTTGAAGGTGCCCCGTACCAACAATGAGGCACGTGAATTTGCAGAAAGCTGGGCCGACGTTAAGGTCTACAACCAGAAATTTGTGATTGCCGACAAGAAGCTGGCACTGGCAAGTCTGACGTTCTCCACCCCTTCAGGTAAGCTCTATGAGTATAACAATCAACAGACCCTGGCATATAACGAAACGGAGGTGGCAGCCAATTTCTCACCTATCGACTACGGCATGCTGACCAACTCTGAAGGCAGTCAGAACAAAGCAAAGGTCGGTAAGACTGAAGTGGTAGTTGGTCTGTCGGATGTTGATGTGAACATTCCAAAAAGCAAGAGCAATAACACTAAGACGTTCGCCGTCATCATCGCAAACGAGGACTATACACTGGTTCCCACAGTGCCTATGGCGGGTAACGATGGTAAGATCTTCGCAGCGTATTGTCAACAGACTTTGGGATTACCCAAGGAAAACATCCTCACCTATCCCAATGCCACCTATGGTAAGATGATTCGTGCCATGCAGGATATCACCAATATCGCCAAGGCCTATCATGACATCAGCATCATCTTCTATTATGCTGGTCATGGTATCCCCAATGAATCGACACGTGATGCTTTCTTGTTGCCTATCGACGCAGACGGGTCTCAGACAGAGGCTTGCTATCCGTTGAAAAAACTCTATAGCGAACTGTCATCATTAGGTGCCCAGTCGGTGGTTGCCTTTATTGATGCCTGCTTCAGTGGTACTACCGGTGATGGCAGCACCCTGATGGCTAATGCACGTGGCATTTCGCTGAAAGCCAAACAAGAACGTCCGACAGGCAATCTGGTTGCTTTCAGCGCCGCATCCGACGATGAGACAGCCTATCCTTATAAGGAGCAACACCATGGTCTCTTTACCTACTATCTCTTGAAGAAGCTTCAGAGTACGAAAGGTAATACGACACTCGGCGATCTCTGCCAATATGTAATAGAGAACGTGAAACAAAAATCGGTTGTCATCAACCGTAAAATTCAGACACCCGTCGTCACTTGCTCTCCTGATATGCAAAGCGACTGGCGGGAGATTAAATTAAAGAAATAAGGATATCAATTATTAACATAATAAACTATAAGGATTATGAAAGCAATCAAGTTTTTCGCATCATTACTGATGTTGTTCACATTGTCTCTTGGTGTGAGTGCCCAGACTTTGACAAAGGCACAGGAGAAAGCTGTCAAGAAACAGGTGAAGGAGTTCCAGAAAGAAGGTTGGAAAGTGAAGCCAGGCTCTCTGTCATTAGCTGACCAGATCACCCGCAGTACCCAGGCTCAGATGGAGCAGAACGCTGATGGTTATGAGAAATGGATCATCGGCGAAGGCAGCAGCGTAGGTACCATCTATGATGCAGCCAGGACGCAGGCTCTCACCGTTGCTCAGGGCGAGATTTCCCGCAGGCTCAAGACCGACATGACTTCTCAGATCGAACAGAACCTTGCCAATGAACAGTTTGCACAGGCAGAGGCAGAGTCTATCGCACAGACAATCGTCACAGCCATGGGTAAAAGCATCGACCAAAAGATCAATCGTCCGCGTAACCTCATCGAGTGCTATCGCGAACTGCCAAATGGTAACGTGGAAGTGCTGATTCGTGCAGCCATTTCTTCTGAGACACTTAACACCTTAGCAAAGGCTGCTATCGAACAGGCACGCAGAGACTATCTTCTGAAGAAGATTGACGAGAACAAAAGTAAAGTAGAATAATACACTCCAATATGAAAAAGCTTATACTCTCCATATTCTTTCTCCAACTATCTGCCGGCATAAGTTTCGCCCAGAGACAAGGAGGATCAAACCTGAGACAGAAGCTTCAGAACCAGAAGCAGAATGCCCAGGATTATGATCAATTTAAGAATAGTGTGGATTCCACTTACAATTCGTTCCGTGACAAGGCCAATGAACAGTATGCCAGTTTCATGGAGAAAATATGGAAAGAGTATAAGGTTGAAGATGCCGTAGAACGTCCCATTGAGGAAGAAATCCAACCTATCGAATATGATAAGGAAAAGGATCCCATCTATCTGATGGAGAAGAAAAGGCTGGAGGAAGAAGACCGATTGGCACAGGAGGAAAAGAAACGCGAGGAAGAAGAACAGAAACTGATAGAGCAACAGAAGCAGCAAGAACTACAGCAGCAACAGTTGGCTGAAGAGAAGGAAAAACAGCAGCAGGAACAGCAGCGACTGGCTGAGGAACAGCAGAAACAGCAGCAGGAACAACAACGGCTGGCTGAGGAACAGCAGAAACAACAGCAGGAACAACAGCGACTGGCTGAGGAACAACAGAAACAACAACAGGAGCAACAGCGACTGGCTGAGGAACAGCAGAAACAACAGCAAGAGCAACAGCGATTGGCTGAGGAGAAGGAGAAGCAATTACAAGAGCAACAGCGACTGGCTGAAGAGAAAGAGAAACAGCTTCAAGAGCAACAGCTGCTGGCAGAAGAGCAGAAAAAGCAGGAGTTGCAACAGCAACAGTTGGCTGAGGAGAAAGATAAGCAATTACAAGAGCAGCAGCGACTGAACGATGAGAAACAGAAGCAACAACAGCAACAACAACTGTTGGCAGAGGAAAAGCAGAAGCAACAGGAAGAACGCGAGCGCCTCTTAGCTGAAAAGGGAAAGCAAGAGAAGCAACAACAACAGCTACAAGCTGAGCAGAAAAAGCAGCAAGAGGAGTTGCAGAAGATTGCTGAGATGAAGAAACAGCAAGAGCAGGAACAACTGCGTCTTCAGGAAGAGAAGAAGAAACTGGAAGAGCAACTGCGCCAGCTGACAGAATTGCGTAAACAACAAGAGGAGCAACAAAAGCAGTTCGAAGCTCAGAAAAAGAAAGAAGAATTGCTGAAACTGCAGGCTGAAAAAAAGAAAAAAGAAGAGGAGCAAAAAGCTCTGGCAGAAAGACAGAAGCAGCAAGAAGAGCAACAGCGACTACTGGATCAACAGAAGAAGAAGCAAGAAGAGCAGATCAAGCTCATAGAAGAGCAGAAGAAGAAACAAGAAGAACAACAGCGCCTTATCGCTGAAGAGAAGAAAAAGCAAGATGAACAGTTAAAGCTTCTTGAGGCAAAACAAAAAAAGCAGCAGGAAGAAGAACAGCTTTTAGCTGAGAAGAAAAAGCAACAGGAAGAACAATTAAAGGTCTTAGAGGAAAAACAGAAAAAACAACAGAAAGAAGAACAGCTTCTAGCAGAAAAGAAAAAGCAGCAGGAGGAACAGCAGCGACTCTTAGCCGAAAAGAAAAAGAAACAAGAGGAGGAACAGCGACTCTTAGCCGAAAAGAAAAAGAAACAAGAAGAGGAACAGCGCCTTTTAGCCGAGAAGAAAAAGAAGCAGGAGGAGGAACAGCGACTTTTAGCCGAAAAGAAAAAGAAACAAGAGGAGGAACAGCGACTCTTAGCTGAGAAGAAAAAGAAACAAGAGGAGGAACAGCGACTCTTAGCCGAAAAGAAAAAGAAACAAGAGGAGCAACAACGACTGTTAGCCGAAAAGAAAAAGAAGCAAGAGGAACAACAGCGACTCCTGGAAGAGAAGAAAAAACAGCAAGAAGAGGAGCAGCGTCTCCTAGCCGAGAAGAAGAAGAAACAGGAGGAACAAAAACGCCTCTTGGCAGAACAAAAAAAGAAACAACAGGAAGAACAAAGCAAACCGATTGAGGCTGTAATCATCCCTATTAAAGAGGATCCGAAACCACAGCCCAAACCGGTAGAGCCCATCAAGGAGAACAATGAGGCAGTTACCACCGGCACCTTTGCCTATTATGGTACGCCACTTGATGTCAGATGGGGCAATGCCAAGTCGTTCAAGCTGAACGGAACCACAACGAAGGATTTCGCTGATGGCTATCGTGAACTTTCACAGAAAGGCTACACCAATCTGTTGCACGATTGTCTGAAGATCCGTGATACCTATAAGCTTTGTGACTGGGCATATTATAAGATGCTCCAGACGTTATCAGAGGCCACCTGTGGCAAAGGTACGAATGAGGCTGTCTTCTTGCAAGGCTACCTGTTCCACCAGTCTGGCTACCAAATGCGATTCGCCACGGAGCCTGACACCCACAAGCTACACCTGTTGACCAAAATCATAGGTACACCCTACAATTGCGGCTACTCTATCATTGACAGCAAGCTCTTCTTTATCATGGATGGCTGTAAGTCGAAAAACCTAGCTGTCTGCGAGGCGGCTTATCCTGGTGAACAAGAGATGAGCCTCAGCATCAAGGAGCTACCCGACCTTAAGAAGAATATGTCTGAACTCCGTACCATCATCTCACGATTTGTTATGGTAGAGGCTCAGGCATGTGTCAATAAGAATATCCTCAACTTCTTTGAGGAATACCCCACCTCGTATGACGGAAAGAACATGATGACCCGCTGGGCCTATTATGCCAATACCCCATTGTCAGAAGAGACCAAGGAGACCCTCTACCCCCAGTTGAAGAAGCAAATTGCGAATAAGAGCAAAGTAGAAGCAGCCAATCTGCTGCTGAACTGGATACAGATGGGACTGCAGTATGCTTATGACGATAAGGTATGGGGACACGATCGTGCATTCTTTGGAGAGGAGAGCCTTTATTATCCTTACTGCGACTGTGAAGACCGTTCCATTCTCTTCTCACATCTCGTACGTGAGATCTTGGATCTTGACATCGTACTCGTATATTATCCTGGTCATCTCTATACTGCCGTTGCCTTTAACGAAGACGTGCCTGGTGACTATATCATGGTGAATGGCAGGAAGTTCACCGTAGCAGATCCCACTTTCTACAATGCCAACGTCGGAAAGACTATGTCGAAGATGGACAATTCCAAAGCTCAGGTGATTCTCCTTAACCGATAAATACTTCACAAGAAGTACAAAGAAATATGAAGAGACCTACGCTTATTCTACTATCCTTGACGTTTCTGATGCCCCAAGGTTTTGCTCAAAAGCAGCAAACTTCCCTAAGGGATAAAATCCAGCAAAGGAAGAGTGTCAGCTATGACGAATTCGCCCAAAACGTCAACGATAGATTCCAAGCCTTTCGTGATAGTGTCAACAGCAGATATGCCACTATGATGGAGCGGGTATGGAAGAGTCAGCCCATCAAGGAAGCGAAGAAACCACCTATTGAGAAAGAATTAGAACCGGTCTTCTATGACAAGGAGAAAGACAACCAGTATCTTGATGAGCACAAGCGTCTGGAGGCAGTGATTGTACCTATACCTGAATTCAAACCACAGCCTGACCCCATAGCCCCGTTACCAGAGGAGATCGTTGAACCCACCTCAACTAACAGTTTCTCCTTTTACGGTACAACAATAGAAATCAACTGGGGCAACGCCTCAAAATTCAAGTTGAAGGGAGATGACGAAAAAGCATTTGCCGCCGCTTATCGCGAACTGACAGGTAGTGCATATAACCAACTGTTAAGCAATTGTCTGGATATTCGCTACAAGTACAATCTCTGCGACTGGGCATATTTTAAGATGTTAGAATGTCTCTCCCAAGCCGCATGCGGTAAAGGAACAAATGAAGCGGTTTTCCTACAGGGTGTGCTTTTCAGCCAATCAGGTTATCAGATGCGCTTTGCATACGATGATAGCCACCAATTACATCTGCTGTGCAGGATCAATGGTATGGTTTACAACTACAACTATTTTCTGGCCGATGGCATGCTATTTTTTATCTTTGATGGTAGCAAACCTGACAAGCTCAATATCTGTGATGCCATGTTCGACGAAGAGCAAGATATGGACCTCGACCATGCCAAGTTGCCGATACTTACCAAGGATATGTCGGATAACCGTCTGGTAGTGTCTAAATTCATCCAATTAGAAATTCAGACATCTGTCAATAAGAACATTATCAGTTTCTTCAACGACTACCCCATCTCATATAGCAAGGATGTTGTTATGAAATGGTATAAGTATGGCAATATAGCGATGACGCAGGAACTGAAAGACCAACTCTACCCTCAGTTGAAAGAGAAGATCAAGAATGCTCCCAAACTGATGGCAGCCAATATTCTGTTAAGTTGGGTGCAATTTGGACTTGTCTATGCACTTGATGAAAAAGTATGGGGCTATGACCGTCCGTTCTTTGCAGAAGAAACGCTCTATTATCCCTTTGCCGACTGCGAAGATCGTGCTGTACTCTACTCTCAGCTCGTGCGTGACTTACTCGACCTTGATGTCATATTGGTCTATAATGCCAACCCTGGTCACCTTTACACAGCAATTTGCTTCGACGAGAACATGCCAGGCGATTACATAATGGTTAACGACAGAAAGTTCACGATAGCAGATCCCACCTACTATGGTGCCAATGTCGGCAAGACCATGAGCCGTATGAATAACTCTACAGCGAATGTATTACTCTTAAATAAACAGAGATGACATGAAAATAGATCATATCAACATAAGACCTCACAGTTGGGGGAAGTATATTTTCATTATTTCTCTCAGCCTGTTTATCTTGATATTCAGCTATCTGTTAGGCAACACCTCGTTTCCTTTGCCTGGCGAGATAGGACTTTTCCAAAAGATCAATGGTTGGAATTCAATATGGGGTGTACAAAAAGGCAACATCCCAGATAGTCTGCTCTTTATTAACGTTTGCTATGATAAAGAATTAGCTGATTACGAAGAAAATGGGATGCCCGTAGGCAAATATGTCATCACTGACAGAGAAAAACTACTCCGTCTGCTGACAGAAGCCAAAGCTGCCGACAACTATCGATACATTTTCTTGGATGTTGTCTTTGAGAACGAGATAAAGACACCTGTTGACTCTGCTCTTTTCAATACGATCTCATCGATGGACAGAATCGTGATCCCTGTCCATGAGAATCTGGAACTGGCAGACACCATCCTTTATAAGAAGGCTGCCAATGCTGATTACACCATTGCTTGGGAAGAGACAAACTTCTCCCGTTATCAGTTCCTTCATCAAAGCGGACAGGCTGTACCTTTAAAGATGTATGCAGACATCAAGCATCTGAAGGGTACCGGCATTCAAAAACATTGGGGAGGCTTGTGGTATTCTGATGAAGGCCGTTTATGTCATAACGGTATCACGCTGCTGATGAAAGTCAGGATGACTGGCAAGCTGATGGATACCGAAGGACAAGTCAGAGAGCGGAATTACATTTATTTAGGTGCTGACCTACTGGATCTCGACTCCATCATCCCCGTCAAGGAGCAGATTGCAGACAAGATATTGGTAATCGGAGACTTCAAAAACGATGTCCACGACACTTATATTGGTCCACAACCTGGCTCAGCCATCTGCATAAATGCCTATATCGCCTTGATGAATGGAGATCATCTGATCAACTGGTGGTGTGCCTTGTTCCTTTTCTGTGTATATACAATTGTCGGATTATTCTCCCTGTCAGGTAAATCCATTATGAACCGTATTAAATGGAAGTGGCTAAGGTTCATCATGTCGTTTGCCAGTTTAACGTTATTCTTTATGATCATTGCCGGCATTGCCTACTCCTTTGATGTGGCCTTCAACATCTGGGTGCCAACAATTGTATATTCACTTCTCGACACCATCGTACAGAAATACAAAGAATTTAATTCAGATACAAATGAGAAAACTGTTGCTACTGCTGGGTCTGACACTGGGAATTAACCAGATGAAAGCCGACAGCTTCAAAGTACTGTTCGTCAATGACGCAACCTTAAAGTACGTCAATGGTAAGAACGTAAAAGTTGGAGACATCTTCTCTAACGTTCAGGACATCCTGTGGGAAAAAGACAAACAGGCTGTCAAAGCCATCAACATGACGACAAAGAAACAGACATTATTTGTTGGTAAAAGCTGGATCAAGAAGAGTGGTATAGATGCCATGTTCCATAATCGGCATCTTTCTACGCACGACGAGTTGGATGAGAATGCAGAGGTCACTATCTTCGACAAACTGGCACGAACATTTGAAGACCAGTATGACCTGCTCGACTCTGTCATCGTAGAAACGCAGGTAGAGCTCTCTGCAAAACGCTATTTCCAGATCACCTACAAATATGGTGATACCAGACTGACGAAGAAACTGAGTCATAGTGGAAAGAACGTCATCATCGACACATCCATATATAATGTTGACGAAGAGAAGCTGGAGCCACGTGATGTTATGCTCACCATAGATTATATCAATGAAGATACTGGTGAAACCATCTATGTAAAAGACGTGGAAATCAGTTATATCCCCAACAAGATAGACGATTAACTATAAGATCTTCATGATATCACGAAGGCTCGTTACCGTATAGGTAGGGGCCTTCGTTTTTTCGTGCTCAGGGTAGCGATTGAAGAACAGGGCATCGAAACCTGCCGACATAGCTCCCATGATATCCGTTTGCAGATTATCACCAATCATCAGGGTGGTGTCACGTTGGGCACCAGAACGTTGAAGGGCATAGTCGAAATACTGTGGCGAGGGTTTATTGACACCAGCATCCTCACTGAGGATGATCGTGTCGAAATAATCTCTCAGGCCACAGGCATTCAACTTCTTATATTGCACTTCGTGGAAGCCATTACTGCACATATGCATTCTGTAGCCCTTACTGCGCAGGTAGTCCATCAGCTCATGGGCACCATCCACCACACCAGGCTTTGACGAGCAGAAATCCAGAAAACGGTCGCTCATCTCCAGACAATAGGCTTCTGTCACCTCTAACCCTTTTCCGACACATAACGGTCTGCGGAATCGCTCCACGATGAGGTAATCAAGGGTGATCTCTCCTTTGGAGTATTGTGTCCACATGTCGATATTCGTCTGCCAGTAGGCATCGTAGAATATCTGCGGGTCGGCGAAATATCGCGCCAGTCCGTAAGCCTCATACGTCTCCCGCAGGGCAATGACAGAATTGCCATAGGTATCGTAGAGTGTATCGTCGAAATCGATAAACAGGTCCTTGTACTTCATAATTTAAAGCGCAAATTACGTCATTTTTCTCGAATTAGCCAAATAAATCATCCATTATTTGCAAATTCAGCCTATTTATGTAGCGCCATCAGGCGCTGAAGCCTGACACGATGTGACGGGTAGGCTTCAGCTCGATGACTTTGGGATTAAACTTTGTATAGGCTTTAACGATGTCAGCCACTTCGATATGCTGGAAATCGTTGCTACCAGAAGAGAAGATGCGATCTGCCATCGCAGGGATGATACCGTTGCGGACGAACTGCTCTATCCAACGTGCATTGCCGAAGTTGGCAGGTTTCTGTGCTATCGCCTGGGTGATGGTATTCTGCAACTCCTGAGCGGCCTCAGATGTGAGCAGATAGTCATCACTTTCGAAGAGGCGACAGGCGATCTCCATCAGTTGCTCTGCAGAATAGTCGTCGAAGTGGTAGCGATATGGAAAGCGCCCCGCAAGTCCGACGTTGGTGGAGAGCATCGCCTGCATCTCATTCTCATAGCCCGCAAAGACAATCAGCATGTCAGGATTGGGCTGGGTGAGCACGGTGAGTAGCGAGTCAAGTACACGACGTCCGAAGTCTTTCTTGTCGTCGGCACCAGTGACCAGCGTATAAGCCTCATCGATGAAGAGCACATTGCCCTTGGCTTCTTCGAGAATCAGCTTCATGTTATCCTCTGTCTGACCGATGTACTGTCCCACCAGTCGGGTGCGATCGACGGAGATGACCTCACCTTTGGAGAGGAGTCCGAGGGAATGGTAGATCTTACCAAGCTGACGTGCAACGGTGGTTTTGCCTGTACCTGGGTTACCCGTGAAGATAGAGTGGTAAGACAATTCCCCGCTGGTGTGCAGATCTCGTTTCCTGCGTTCCAAAAAGAGTCGGCTCTGATTAGCCATCGTACGGATGCCTTGTTTCACCCCTTCAAGTCCCACCATCGCATTGAGTTCGCTGATACTCTGCTCATAGGTGGAGGTGGCATCGGTGAGCTTGTCGAAAGGAATATCTTCCTCATCAAGCAACGCCTTCATGCCTTCAATCCCAGACAAGAGGACACGTCTGAAATAACGAGGAAGAATCTCTTTCTCAACGAACTGCCTGACTTCGGAGGATGACCAACTGGTGATAGCACCTTTCTCACAACCTTCGATGACGGCACGTGCGAGATGGTCTTTGGTCTGCAAGCTGAGTTCAAGATGCTCTTCTTCAAGTTGACTAAAGAAGGCCTGAACAAGTTCGTAAGGCGTGCTGGGCTGTTGTTCAACCCAGCTGTCTGTCTGGAAGAACTGTTTCAGCGAGGGGGCAACATTGAGAAGCTCTTCAATCTCACGACGCGTACCGCAAAGCCAGATGAGTGTCTGATCGCCAGAGCGACCCATCTTATCGATGATTTTCCTGAGGGCGACCTTACCTGTGGAAGTTGACAACTCATGGATACGCGTCAAGCAAAGCAGTTTCATGTTTGTATCATCAAACTTTTCCTGCAACGGCTCATAGGGATTATTACAAGAGAGGTCATAGAGCGAGGCGCAGTCGATAAACTTGAAACCATAGTCAGAGTCAATCAACATTGCCAACCTACCTAAGAAATCTACCGTCGGATTATTCATCGCCACCAACAGATTCTTGCAGAATCTCAATTCGCCATTACCATCTTCCTTCCGATACTCGTTGAAAAGCGTCATCTGGGTACTGAGGATGGCACGATGCCTCATCTGTGAGGCACCAGGCATGTGCGACACACCTGTCCAGTTTTCGTTATCGTTTCGAATACAGGATACAAGGGTATTCTCAAACGAAATGGGACCGAGGATTTTTTGAGATTCCAAGGTAACCATCAGCCGTTCGTCGAGAGAGAAATCTACACGCATGACTGACAGACAGTCCAAGTCATCGCTTATGATTAGGATATACTTGCCAGGAATCCATATCCGATCGCAGGAGATATTGAGAATCAGCTCACGGCGGCGACGGCCGTTTTTGTTCTTCTCCACCTGTTCTCCATCGCAGACTGGATAATAATCGGCAGTATAAAAGTAACAAGAGAAACGATGCGGATGGAGGGAGGCATTAGGCTTACCCTTGAGGATTACCCTCATCGCAGCATCGGAGTAATGGTTAGCATCAGACATCAGTTTCAGGTCAACGGAAGCGATGTCATCCATGCATTTGTGCTTTTCCTGGTTGTTGTTGAGCTTGACCCGAGCCACTCGATCATCCATCTCTTTCGGAAAGGGCAGCTCGCCCTCTTTTGGCTCGTTAAAATTGTCAGAGGTTTCCAGGACATCGTCATCCTCGGTACTGTCAAGTGCTTCATCGATGAAGTCCTGGAGGAGTTTTTCAAAATCATCATCTGTCTGTGTTTTCAGATCTTTCTGCATACAAAAAAGATTAAAGATAATAATTATTGTGTTAGTATGCCCTTTTGAAAGGGCGCAAGTGAGTTTTGGACAAGGCCTGTTGGCGATGTCCAGTAAGATCCAGTAAGTCAAAGAGCTTGTGTTTTAGTTTGCGGGTGCAAATATATGAAAAAATCCCGATTCCCTCCAAGAGAAAATCGGAATTTCTTCTGCATCAGTGTGATTTTTAACATTTCAATCCTCCGCCAAGGTGAAGTCGAGTTGCTTGCGCTCAAGGTTGGCACGGGCTACCTGGATGCGGATGGGATCACCCAACTGATACTTCGTGTGATGGCGACGTCCGACGATGACGAAGTTCTTCTCATCGAAGTCGTAGTAGTCGTCACCCAAGTCACGGATGGGGATCATACCCTCACAATGGGTCTCATCGATCTGGGCATAGATACCATAGGAGGTGAGACCACTGATATGAGCATCGTAGGTGTTGCCGATCTTATCTGCCATAAACTCCACCATCTTATACTTGATTGAGTCGCGCTCGGCATTCTGGGATATCTGTTCCATATTGCTGCAGTGCTCACAGAACTCCTCGTACTTATCCCTGTTGGCAGAGCGTGCACCATCCTGGTATTTCGTCAGCAGGCGATGCACCATCGTGTCAGGATAACGACGGATGGGTGAGGTGAAATGGGTATAGTAATCGAATGCCAGACCATAGTGTCCGATGTTATGCACACTATACTTCGCCTTCATCATCGCACGCAGGGCTACCGTCTCGATGGCATTCTGCTCACGGGTGCCCTCAGCATCCGACATCAGGGTATTCAGCGACTTCGTGATAGCACCCTTCGTGCCACTGGTCTTCACCTTGTAGCCAAACTTAGCCACAAACTGGCGCAGGTTCTCGAGCTTGGCAGGATCGGGTTGGTCGTGGATACGGTAAGGCAGCGTCTTGGCCTTCTGTCCTTTCTTCACCCGACCGATCGACTCTGCCACTGTCTTGTTAGCCAACAGCATAAACTCCTCGATGAGTTTATTGGCATCTTTTGAGGTCTTGAAGTAGGCACGTATGGGTTTACCTGTCTCGTCAATATCAAAGTGGAGCTCCTCACGATCAAACTTCACGGAGCCGTTCTTGAAGCGGGCTGCACGCAGTTTCTTGGCGAGGGCATCGAGCTTGATCAGTTCGGTGGCGTTCTCTCCCTTATAGGGGTTCTTCTTCGTAGCAGGGGGTGCGGGCTCACCAGTGCCGTCCTTCACACCGTTATCCTCCAGCAACTGCTGCACCTTCTCGTAAGCATAGCGACGATTACTCTTGATGACGGTATGAGCCAGGTGCCACTTCTTGATATTCGCCTCATCATCGAGCTGGAAGATCACACTGTAACAGAGTTTTTCTTCGTCAGGACGGAGCGAACAGATGAAGTTGCAGAGGCGTTCAGGCAGCATGGGGATGGTACGATCCACGAGGTAGACACTCGTCGCACGGGCATAGGCCTCCTTGTCAATCGTAGAACCTTCCTTAACATAGTGGCTGACATCAGCGATATGCACTCCTACTTCCCAAAGACCGCTATCGAGCTTACGGATACTGAGGGCATCATCGAAGTCCTTGGCATCCTTGGGGTCGATGGTACAGGTGAACACATCACGGAAATCCTCACGACGGTTGATCTCTTCCTGAGTAATGGTGGCATCAATCTTCTCTGCTGCCTCCTCCACATTCTTCGGATACTTATACGGCAGGTTATACTGCGCGAGGATGGCATGCATCT
This sequence comes from uncultured Prevotellaceae bacterium, assembly GCA_902784065.1. Taxonomy (GTDB): domain Bacteria; phylum Bacteroidota; class Bacteroidia; order Bacteroidales; family Bacteroidaceae; genus Prevotella. The sequence continues at coordinate 35,633 of CACZTJ010000003.1, forward strand.
CGGCATTGTTCTCACCGGTCTTTCCGAGGATATCCACCACCGCACCGATGATGTTCTTATGCTCATTATCCGGCCACTGCACAACTTTTACAACAGCCTTGTCATCGGTCTTACCACCCTTCAACTTACGTTTGGGGATGATGATATCGTGGACGAAGGTAGAGTCCTGCGGAACAAGGAAAGCCATATCCTTCTCCACACGCAGCTTTCCTACGATCTGGTCGCGGGCACGCTTCACGATCTCTATCACCATCGCCTCTTTGATATGCTTGTCACGACGGGCCATATAAGACACTTTTACACGATCGCCATCCATCGCCGACATCGAGTTACGCTCTGCCACAAACACAGGGGTACCACCATCGTCAGGCAGGAACGAGTTGCGCCCACTGGCCTTTCTGCGGAACACACCCTCCTGTACCTGTGTCTTCTGGTTCAGACGGTATGACGTGTCGCTCACCTTCGACAGGAAGTCATCCCACGCCATCTCCTCCATCGTGTCGATGGCGAGCATCTTCAACGGATGGGTATCAAACTTCAGTACCTTGAAAATCTGCTTAAACGAGAAGGTCTCGTTCGGATGATGCTGGAAGAGGTTCTGCAGCAGTTCTACTACCTGCTTCTTCCCCAGTCGTTTTCCACCTTTCTTCTTTCCCATAGACTTGATCATTATTGATTTCTGGCACAAAGATACTTTATTTTTTCGACAAAAGAACAAAAGAAACATAAAAATTTGATCTTATGTTCTTATGTCTAAAGTTTTTAGTAACTTTGCACCCAAAATTTAACAAAATGAAGATTTTAATTACTGGTGCAAGCGGATTTATCGGCTCTTTCATCGTAGAAGAAGCCCTCAGACGAGGCTTCGAGACATGGGCTGCTGTACGCAAGAGCAGCTCAAAGGCGTTCTTGCAGGACGAGCGTATCCATTTCATCCCACTCAACCTCTCATCGAAGGAGCAGCTGATAGAACAGCTGAAGGAGCAGCAGTTCGACTACGTGGTGCATGCCGCCGGTGTGACGAAATGCCTCAACAAGGCCGATTTCCGTCGCATCAACACAGAAGGCACCAAGAATCTGGTGGAGGCGCTGATGGCGGTAAAAATGCCGCTGAAGCGACTGGTCTTCGTCAGCAGCCTCAGTGTGTTTGGTGCCATCAAGGAGCAGATGCCCTATGATGAGATCCGTGAGACTGATACGCCCCAGCCGAATACCGAATACGGACGCAGCAAGCTGGCTGCAGAACAATATCTGGATTCCCTCGGCACCCGTGTACCTTATATTATATTACGCCCCACAGGTGTCTATGGTCCTCGTGAGAAGGATTACTTCATGATGGCCAAGAGCATCCAGCAGCACATGGACCTTGCCGTAGGGTTCCAGCGCCAGGACATCACCTTCGTCTATGTCACCGATGTGGTGCAGGCCATCTTCCTCGCTCTGGAGAAAGGCGAGACAGGCAGGAAATATTTCCTCTCCGACGGAGAGGTGTATCAGAGCACCACCTTCAGCGACCTGATTCACGAAGAACTGGGACGGCCCTGGTGGATCCGCATCACAGCTCCCACCTGGGTACTGCGCATCGTCACCTTCTTCGGCGAATATGTGGGTCGTATGACAGGTAAGGTAACGGCTCTCAACAATGATAAATACAACATCCTGAAACAGCGCAACTGGCGCTGCGACATTGAGCCGGCCCGCCGGGAGCTGGGTTTTGAGCCCAAGGTCAAGCTGGAAGAGGGTGTGAAACGAACCATCAAATGGTATAAGGATAACAAATGGCTTTAAAAAAAGGTTTTAAGATATTTGAAATAGAGAAGAAGCCCCGTAAGGGTCTGCTCGCCGTCGAGTGGATCATCATCGGCTATATGGTGCTAACCATGTTGCTGGCATTCTTCATGACGACGAAGATCCATCATATTGAACCGATGATCTGGGGGCGCTTCCGCATGGTGATGATGATGCTGGGACTCTGGTTGGTCTATCGGCTGATACCCTGTCGGTTCACGATGTTCTGCCGCATCCTCCTACAGTTGCTCGTTCTAGGATTGTGGTACCCAGAGACCTTCGAGTTCAATCGTCACTTCCCCAACCTCGATCCGCTCTTTGCAGGATACGAACAGCAGCTCTTCAGTTGCCAACCTGCCCTACTCTTCTCGCAAGCCATCTCGCACCCTGTTTTCAGCGAACTGATGCATCTGGGCTACTCCTCGTATTTCCCACTCATAGCCCTCGTCACGCTCTTCTATTTCTTCAGAAGATATGATGAGTTCCTGCGTGCGGAGTTTATCCTCCTCACCGCCTTCTTCATCTATTACGTCATCTTCATCTTCCTGCCTGTCACGGGTCCACAGTACTACTATCTGGCAGCAGGGTTCGATCAGATCGCCCAGGGTGTGTTCCCTGATGTAGGCAACTACTTCGCCACCCACATGGAGAAAGCGACTACCCCTGGTTGGAACAACGGTTTCTTCTACTCCCTCGTGGAGGGTATGCACGATGCAGGCGAGCGCCCCACAGCCGCCTTCCCCAGCAGTCATGTGGGTATCACCACCATCCTGATGTTCCTGGCTTGGCGCACACGTTGCAAGCCTCTCTTCTGGTTCATGATGCCCTTCTACATCCTGATGTGTTTCGCCACGGTTTACATCCAGGCACATTATGCCATCGACGTGATTGCAGGATGGATCTCAGCCATTGTCATCTATGCCTTTTTGCTTTTTTTATCGAAAAAATTTGTTTGATTCAGAATTAATTTGTATCTTTGCACACAGATTAAGTAAGGATAAGACATATTAGAAACAAGGATTCCGACACAACAGAAACGTCGGGATTCTTTTGTTTTTTGTCTATCGAAGCATCGAACAGTAAAACAATTAAAAGGAATAATTATGGCTTATATGTCACAAGAGGGCTACGATAAACTGGTAGCCGAACTGAAACATCTGGAGAGTGTGGAGCGTCCGAAAGCTTCCGCTGCCATTGCCGAGGCCCGTGAGAAAGGCGACCTCAGCGAGAACTCAGAGTATGATGCCGCTAAGGAGGCTCAGGCTCATCTGGAAGACAAGATCAACCGTCTGAAGGTGACAATTGCCGAGGCAAAGGTAGTTGATACCTCCCGTCTCAGCACCGATGCCGTGCAGATCCTGTCGAAGGTAGAAATGACCAACATGACCAACAAGGCCAAGATGACCTATACCATCGTCAGTGAGAGTGAGGCCAACCTCCGTGAGGGAAAGATCTCTATCAAGACCCCGATTGCACAGGGACTCTTGAACCACAAGGTGGGCGACGAGGTGGAGGTAAAAATCCCCCGTGGCACCATCAAGCTCCGTATCGACAAAATCACAGTAGGATAAGACTATGGATATTTTTTCTAAGATTGCTGCTGGTGAAATTCCCAGCTACAAGTGTGCCGAGAATGAGGAGTTCTATGCCTTCCTCGACATCAATCCGCTGGTAAAGGGTCACACGCTGGTGATTCCCCGTCGCGAGGTAGATTACATCTTCGATCTCGATGACGACGAGCTGGCCCGTTATCAGGTGTTTGCAAAGCGCGTGGCCAAGGCCATCGGCAAAGCCTTCCCCTGTAAGAAGGTAGCCCAGGTGGTGCTGGGTCTCGAAGTGCCCCATGCCCATATTCACCTCATTCCGATGCAGTCGGAACAGGATGTGGATTTCCGTCGTGAGAAGCTGAAGCTCTCAGAGGAAGAATTCAAGGAAATCGCCGCTAAGATTCAAGAAGAGTTTGTCTAATCAGACAAACTCTTCTCCGTATTTAATCGCCACCTCGTTGGCATATTTTTTCACCAACGCCGAGGAGTCACCTTTCTTACAGATCATCAGCACGTTGTCTTTCTCCACAACGATATAGCCTTCCAGTCCGTTAAACACACCCAGGCGCCCCTTAGGCAGTTTGATGATGTTATTCCTGCAGTCCTCCATCTCCACCTGGGAGTCAAGCACCACATTGTCATCCTCCACCTTCTGCATCGCCTCATAGATGGCATGCCAGGTACCCATGTCGGCCCATCCGAAGTCGCATTTCATCACAAACACACCCTCCGACTGCTCCAGGATGGCATAGTCGAGCGACAGGTTCGGATAGCGTGGATAGTTCAGCTCCACATACTCCAGTTCCTCGCTTAAGGTATAGTCGGGCATCTCCACCTTCAGGTTACGGAGCACCAATGGGAAGATCTTTTCGAAAGAATGGATCAGATGACGGGCATTCGACAGGAAGATACCTGTGTTCCAGTAGAACTCACCGCTCTCCATAAACATCTTCGCAAAGCCACGTTCAGGCTTCTCGGTAAACGACTTCACCTTGAATACCTCAGGCTTGCAGCTCAGGTCGCCCAACTGGATATAGCCATACCCCGGTTCGGGTCGTGTCGGCTTCACGCCCATCGCCAGCAGCACATTATTCTCCGTTACATAACCCAGACCCACGCTGATGCTATGATAGAAAGAGTCGAGGTTCAGCACCAGCTGGTCTGAAGGTGTCACGATGATGTTAGCCTGCGGATCACGCCTCAGAATACGCATCGTAGCCCACGCCACACTGGGTGCCGTGTTACGGTGAACCGGCTCCAACAGGATGTTCTCTTCAGTCAGCTCCGGCAACTGTTCTTTCAACAGATCCAGATAGCTCTTACATGAACAGATATAAATATTCTCCTTCGGCAGAATTTTTACGAAACGGTCATACGTCATCTGAAGCATTGTTCTTCCCGTTCCAAAAAGATCCATAAACTGCTTAGGATAGTTTTCTCTACTTGCGGGCCACAGACGCTGGCCCCTGCCACCTGCGAGTATTACGCAGAAATTATTCTTTTCAGTTACTTCCATGGATGATGTCCAATCATTTTTCTGTGTGCGAAGGTAAGCATATTTCACGAAACTAACAAGTTTTTTTATGTTTTTTATCAGAAACTTTTGGTATTTCAATTTTTTATATTACCTTTGCACCCGCTTTAGGAGACAAACAGCAGCAAAGCTACAAGCCCAGATGGCGGAATCGGTAGACGCGCTGGTCTCAAACACCAGTGGGGCAACCCGTGCCGGTTCGACCCCGGCTCTGGGTACATCAATCCTCCGATAGCAAGGTGCTGCAAGTTGATCGCTTGCAGCACTTTTATTTTTAAAAACAGTCTATTATGAGAAAAAGTAAACTGTCGAGCCGCATCACTTGGCGTGTCATCGGAATCATGTTGTTCTTCAATGTGCTGATCATTGGAGCCATGCTCACATTTGTCTTTATCGTCTCACTGATGAACAGCAGTTCGCGCGGGCAGTATGTTGTCGACGGGATAGAAGGCAAGATCGAATCCACGCTGTGGGGTGCACATGAGGCGGCATCCAACAACCGTGACGAGATAGAGCGAAACCTGGAGAGTCCGGAACGGGTCTTTGATGCCTTGGAGCGCGAGCTCTCCGTGAACCGCTTCCTGGGGGGCTTTGCCGCCTTCGAGCCTGACTACTTCAAAGGACAGGGCCGCTGGTTCGAAGCCTACGTCTATCTTACCGACAGCACACATATCAATCGCCAGCAGATCGGTTCAGCCAGCCACGATTACTTCAATGGCCCGTGGTATCAGAAAGGACTGAGTCTGGACAGGGATGGCTTGGGTTATCTGACAGATCCTTACTTCGACAATTCCGTTGACAGTGCGATCTATTGCAGCTATGTGCTGCCTATCGTCGATCAGCAGGGACGTAAGGTAGGCGTATATGGCGTTGACCTGGATTATCTATGGCTCGACACCGTCGTCAAGGAAGTAGAGGATAATGTGAAGAGTGAATTCCACCTCGAGAATGAAGCGTTGGAAAGTTATGAGGGCGATAGTATTTACACCCTTTTCTCTGTTCAGATCCTCGACAGCAAGGGCAACAGAATCTATGGTTCCGACTCCCTTGACCTCAGTATTCTCAAAATTGATCAGAAGGACGCCTTTGGACATCTGAAGATGAAGAATCTGAAGGGCACACCTTATTATATCAGTTCCAAACAGCTGGCTCATACCAACTGGACGATAGCCGTCATACAGCATCGCGAGATGGTGTTTGCATGGGGGGTGTTGATGGCTATTGTCATTCTTTTCTGCATGAGCATCGGCGGCATCGTCATCTTCTTCTTCACAAGCCGGAGCATCCGCAACGCCACCCAGCCGCTGGGCTTCCTCTCCGAATCGACCCAGGAAGTGGCGAAGGGTAACTTCGACGCACCGCTGCCCACTTTCAAACACAACGACGAAGTGGCACAGCTACGCGACTCGTTCAGCACCATGCAACAGTCGCTGAAGAAGTATGTGGAGGAAGTGAAGGAAACAACCAAAGCAAAGACAGCTATCATGAGTGAGTTGAATGTGGCACACAGCATCCAGATGTCGATGATACCGAAGACGTTCCCCGCCTTCCCCGATCGTCAGGATATCGAGCTCTATGCCTCGCTGACACCTGCCAAGGCTGTCGGCGGCGATCTCTACGACTTCTTCATCCGCAACGAAAAGCTGTTCTTCTGCATCGGCGACGTATCGGGTAAAGGTGTACCAGCCTCACTGGTGATGGCTGTCAGCCGCACGCTCTTCCGCAACATCGCTGCCCATGCCGATCTGCCAAGTCGTATCGTCAAGACCATGAACGAGAATATCTGCGAGGGCAACGACAACTGTATGTTCGTCACCCTGTGGGTGGGTGTACTCGACCTGCAGACGGGTCGTCTGTGCTATTGTAATGCAGGTCACGACGCACCGTATCTCGGAACCGAGTTGCTGCCCTGCGATGCCAACCTCCCCATTGGTGTGGCACCAGACTTGAAATACACGGATCAGGAGGCGGTGATCGCCCCGGGTAAGATCTTATTCCTTTATACCGACGGACTGACGGAGGCCGAAAATGGCAGTCGTGCCCTTTTCGGCATGCAGCGCATCTCAGAGGTGATCAATGGCTTTAAGGGTTCGCCAAAGGAGCTGATAGAAACGATGGCTGATGCCGTCCATCAGTTTGTAGGTGACACCGAACAGAGCGACGACCTCACCATGCTGGCGTTCCGATTGTCTTAGTATTCTGTTTTGTCTTCTTTCTGATGCCAGAGGCGGAAAGACTGTAAAGCCTCATCGCGAAGCAGCGGAACGATGGGAACCGTGCGATCCGCCATCGGACGATCCAGCTCCTCATAGATGAAATCATCCGCAAAATCAATATCCCGTGCATCCTTCCTGGTATTGCCATAGAAGATGCGACTGATGCGTGCCCAGTAGATAGCACCCAGACACATGGGACAGGGCTCGCACGAGGTATAGATAGTGCAACCTGAGAGATCGAAGGTGCCCAGTCGGCGACAAGCCTCCCGGATGGTGTTCACCTCGGCATGAGCCGTCGGGTCGTTGTCAATCGTCACACTGTTACTGCTACCGGCAATCACCTCACCGTCTTTCACGATGACAGCACCGAAGGGCCCACCCCCTCGCGCCACACTCTCGTTGGCCAGTCGGATGGCCTCACGCATAAACTGCTTGTCTTGTTCTGTGATATTCATCTTATACCTTATTATATTATATTTCTGCCACAAAAATACAAAGAATTCCGCATTCTCCAACACTTTTCCGTAACTTTTCACTACCCACTCTTATGTGCAAACGTTTGCATGCGCATAATGCCAATAACTAAGCACTTTGCGAACCACCCAAGGTAATTTCTTCGTATATTTGCACCAGAGATTTAAATAGCTAAAACCGATTATGAAGATCAGATTCAATTTGGAGTATCAGACTACCTTTGGAGAGGAGCTGGCACTTAACATTCTTAGTGAGGGAAAGAATGAACGGTACACGATGGGAACCATCGACGGGTACCACTGGTGGTGCGAAATCAGTCAAGCCGTCAGGACCAAGAAGCACATCGATTATTTCTACACCGTGATACGCGGTGAAGAGCAAGCCCGCACGGAGTGGCTGCTGGAACCCCACCGTTTGGAACTGGTAGCTGCCAAGGGGGCACACTACACGGTATATGACCACTGGATCGACATCCCAGAGGATGCCTTCCTCTACTCGTCGGCCTTCACCGAGTGCGTCGCAGCACGCGAGAAGAAGCTGAGCGAGGAGACAACCTTCGACAAGACGATCCGTCTGAAGGTGCGCGCCCCGCAGTTGCGTAACTTCGAAAGACTCGCCATCATGGGTGACTGTCATCTGCTGGGTGACTGGGAGGCTGTCAAGGCCCTCGACATGACGGAGCATGACAGCAACGAGTGGGTGATCAGCCTCGATGCCGATGCCCTGCCGAAGGTCTTCCAGTTTAAGTTCGTGGGACTCGACGATGCCGTGGATGTGACACCCCTCTGGGAGACGGGCGAGAACCGCATCATCGAACTGCCCGAGATGCAGTCGGGCGATGTCATCGTATATGAGTTGCCACAGGCCAATTTCCCCATCTATCCGTGGAAGGGTGCCGGCACTGTGATTCCCATCTTCTCGCTGCGCAGTGAAGGTAGCTTCGGCGTGGGTGACTTCGGCGACCTGAAGATGATGATCGACTGGTGTGCGAAGACCAACCAGCGCGTGCTGCAGGTGCTGCCTATCAACGATACGAACATCACCTACACCTGGCAGGACTCCTACCCCTATAACTCCATCAGCATCTATGCCCTGCATCCCCAATATACCGACTTCCGCCAGCTGCCCGCCCTGAAGGACGAGGCCCAGAAGGCGAAGTTCGAGGCCCTGCGACTGGAGCTGAATGCCCTGCCGCAGATCGACTACGAACGGATGAACAATGCGAAGATGGACTATCTGCGTGCCCTCTATGCCCAGGAAGGCAAGAAGATCATGAAGAGTGCCGCCTTCACGCAGTTCTTCGAGCAGAACAAGGAGTGGCTGCTGCCTTACGCCGCCTTCTGCCACTACCGCGACCTCTACGGCACTGCCACCTATCAGGACTGGCCCGACCACCACACGCTGCCTGAGAAGGAGCTGGAGGCGATGACGAAGACCACCACGAAGCTCTACCGCGAGGTAGCCTTCTGGTATTTCGTGCAGTTCAACCTCGACCAGCAGATGCGGGCAGCCCATGCCCATGCCCGTAAGAACCGCGTGATCCTGAAGGGTGACATCCCCATCGGTATCAGCCGCGACGGCGTGGAGGCTTGGGTAGAGCCAAAGTACTTCAACCTGAACGGACAGGCTGGTGCACCGCCTGATGACTTCTCTGCCGACGGACAGAACTGGGGCTTCCCCACCTACAACTGGGACGAGATGCTGGCCGACGGCTGCTCATGGTGGGTACGCCGCTTCCGTAAGATGTCTGAGTATTTCGATGCCTACCGCATCGACCACGTGCTGGGCTTCTTCCGCATCTGGGAGATCCCCGTACCTGAGAAGTCGGGGCTGATGGGTCAGTTTGCCCCAGCCTTAGGCATGAGCAAGGAGGAGATAGAGGCCTACGGCGTGCCCTTCAGGGAGAACCTGTTCCTGGTGGACCACAAGCGTCAGGACCGCTGGCATCCACGTATCGCCGTACAGTATCAGGAGGGCTATGCCCAGCTGAACGATGGTGAGAAATACTGTTTCAACCGTCTCTACGACGATTACTTCTACCGCCGCAACAACCAGTTCTGGTATCAGGAGGCGATGAAGAAGCTGCCGAAGCTGACACAGGCCACCCGCATGCTGGTATGTGCCGAGGATCTGGGAATGGTACCCGACTGTGTACCCTGGGTGATGAACGAGCTGCGTATCCTCTCCCTCGAGATCCAGTCGATGCCGAAGGATCCGAGCACCCGTTTCGGCAGACTGTCGCACAACCCCTACCGTTCGGTGGATACCATCTCTACCCACGACATGGCAACCCTGCGACAGTGGTGGGACGAGGACGAGGAGCGCACACAGGACTACTACAACTCCACGCTGCGCCGCGGCGGTCCTGCCCCTCACCCCCTGCCCGACTGGCTGGCTAAGGACATCGTGAGCCGACACCTCACCTCGCCCTCGATGCTCTGTCTGATCTCCTTCCAGGACTGGCTGAGTATCAACGGCAAGCTGCGCCTGCCCGATGTTAACGCAGAGCGTATCAACATCCCTGCCAATCCCCGTCACTACTGGCGCTACCGCATGCACCTCAGCATAGAACAGCTGCTGGCTGCCGACGAGCTCAACGAAGAAATCAGCACACTAATTATACAAAGCGGAAGAAAATGAAAAAGCTATTCTTAAGCCTGCTTCTCTTGCCGATGATGGCAACGGCAGGCAACGTGAAGTCACCCAACGGACAGATTGAGGTGAAGTTCTCTACCGACCAGACAGGTCGCCCCGTGTATGAGATGACCTACAAGGGGAAGGCCGTGGTAAACCCCTCGCACCTGGGCCTCGAACTGGCCAAGGACAAGCACGCCTCAAAAGGTATGAGTGAGACCGACCTGATGGACGGTTTCAAGATTGCCAAGGAGAAGATCACCTCGTTCGACGAGACCTGGCAACCCGTATGGGGCGAGACCAAGGACATCCGTAACCACTACAACGAGCTGGCAGCCACCCTCGAGCAGCCTGCCACCAACCGCACCATCCTCATCCGTTTCCGGGTGTACGACGATGGTATCGGATTCCGTTACGAGTTCCCACAGCAGAAGGAGTTGAACTACTTCCTCATCAAGGAGGAGCGCTCAGAGTTTGCAATGGCTGGCGACCACAAGGCGTGGTGGCTACCCGGCGACTACGACACCCAGGAGCAGATGACGCAGGAGACGAAACTCTCCGAGATCCGTCAGCGCTTCAGAGAGGCTGTCAACTGGAGCAACTCATCGGTAGCCGTCTTCTCACAGACAGGTGTGCAGACCTCGCTGCAGATGAAGAGCGACGACGGTCTGTATATCAACATCCACGAGGCAGCCTGTCAGGACTATGCCACGATGCACCTCGAGCTGGTGGATGCCGACACGGAGCATCTCTCTGAGAAGCTGATGGGTGGCAGCAATGCCTACACCCCCGATCCGAAGCCCTCACCCTATCCCCTGCCGGCAGTCTTTACGTTCGTGAGTCACCTCACCCCCGATGCCACCGGTCTGAAAGGAGCCATGCAGACACCCTGTGAGACACCCTGGCGCACGGTGATGGTATCCGACGATGCCCGCGACATGCTCTCCAACAATCTCATCCTCAACCTCAACGAACCCTGTAAGATTGAGGACACCTCTTGGATCCATCCCACGAAGTACTGTGGCGTGTGGTGGGAGATGATCGTAGGACGCGGCTCTTGGCATTACACCAACGACTTCCCCTCGATCAAACTCGACCAGATCGACTGGAGCAAGGTCACACCCAACGGCACCCACAAGGCCAACAACGAGAACGTGAAGCGTTACATCGACTTCGCCGCCAAGAACGGACTCGACCAGGTGCTGGTAGAAGGTTGGAACGTAGGTTGGGAAGACTGGGCAAACATGTGGAAGCGCGACGTGTTCGACTTCGTGACACCCTACCCCGACTTCGACATCAAGATGCTTAACGACTATGCCCATAGTAAGGGTGTGAAGATCCTGATGCACCACGAGACCTCCAGCTCTACCCAGAACTACGAGCGCCATATCAAGGAGGCCTATGAGCTGATGAACAAATACGGCTACGACGCTGTGAAGACAGGTTATGTGGGAGATATCATCCCCCGAGGCGACCACCACTACTCGCAGTCGATGAACAACCACTACCTCTATGTGATCAAGGAGGCAGCGAAGCACCATATCATGGTGAACTCGCACGAGGCCACCCGTCCCACAGGTCTCTGCCGCACCTGGCCAAACCTCGTAGGCGGAGAGAGTGCACGCGGCACGGAGTATGAGGCCTTCGGAGGCTCTAACCCCGATCACACCTGCATCCTGCCGTTCACCCGTCTGCAGGGCGGTCCGATGGACTACACCCCCGGTATCTTCGTGACCAAGCTCTCTGAATGGAGCGACAACACCTCTTGGGCCCGCATCACCCTCGTCGGTTCGCTGGCACTCTACCTCACGATGTACTCACCCCTGCAGATGGCTGCCGACCTGCCAGAGAACTATGAGAAGTTCGACGATGCCTTCCAGTTTATCCGCGACGTAGCCTGCGACTGGGACGACTCCCGTTACCTCGAGGCAGAGCCGGGCGACTATATCACCGTAGCCCGTAAGGCAAAGGGTACCGACAACTGGTTTGTAGGCGGTAAGTGCGACGAGAACGGACACCAGCTCACGCTGAAGCTCGACTTCCTCGACAAGGGTCGCAAGTACGACTGCACCATCTATGCCGATGCGAAGGATGCCCACTATGAGACCAATCCGCAGGCCTACACCATCACCAAGAAGGTGGTGACAGCCAAGGACGTACTGAAGCTCAAAGAAGCCCCCGGTGGCGGCTTCGCCATATCATTAATCGCGAAGTAAGAATTTAGCAACGGACTACACGACTAACACGACTTTTTATTGCAATCATTAAGTCCTTAAGTCCTGTAGTCCGTTGCAATTTAATATAGATATTATGAAACGGTTCTTTTTATTTGGTTTTCTTTCGTTCCTGTTCCCGAGGTTATCGGCAGCGCAGGACTTCTGTTTCAACGAGGTGGCCTATACCCCTGAGAAAACCCAGTTTGCCCTCTTTGCGCCCAACGACGCTAAGAAAGTCACGCTGCGCATCTATGAATACGGCCTTGGTGGCAAAGCCCTCAAGACAGTCAGTATGAAACGTACGGCCGACGAGCAGTGGACCGCCACCGTGAAGGGCGACCTGAAAGGCAAGTTCTACACCTTCGACACAGGCCTCGGCGAGTGCCCGGGTGTGTTTGCCAAGGCAGTAGGCGTCAACGGACAGCGTGGTGCCATCATCGACCTGAAAGCTACCGACCCCGAGGGTTGGGCACAAGATCAGCACCCCGTCTGCAAGTCGCCCGCCGACCTCGTGATCTACGAGATGCACCACCGCGACTTCTCCATCGCCCGTCCCGATGCCGAGAATCCAGGCAAGTTCCTCGCCCTCAGCGAGCCCTGGGCCATCAGTCACCTCAAGGAGCTGGGCGTAAACGCCATCCACATCCTGCCCTCTTACGACTACGGCTCAGTTGATGAGACCCGCATCGATCCCGACCTCTATTACGAGCACGCCTACGAGGTGCTGCCCAAGGGGGTGATTCCTGCCCGTCCCGACTTCTCGCCGCAGTACAACTGGGGCTACGATCCCGTGAACTACAACGTGCCGGAGGGCAGCTACTCCACCGATCCCTATGAGCCCGAGGCACGCATCAGCGAGTTCAAGCAGATGGTAAAGGCCCTCCACGACGCAGGCATCCGCGTGATCCTCGACGTGGTGTATAACCACACCTACGACATCGAGCACTCCAATTTCCAGCGCACCTATCCCGACTATTACTATCGTAAGACAGCCGACGGTGCCTACTCCAACGGCTCAGGCTGCGGCAACGAGACCGCCTCCGACAAGCCCATGATGCGCCGTTTCATGCTGGAGAGCGTCAAGTATTGGATCAACGAGTATCATATCGACGGCTTCCGTTTCGACCTGATGGGCATCCACGATATCGAGACGATGAATCAGATTCGTCAGATGGTAGATCAGATCGACCCCTCCATCTATATCTATGGTGAGGGCTGGAGCGCAGGCTCTTGTGCCTATCCCGAGGCTCAGCTCGCCATGAAGGCTCACATCAATCAGATGCCAGGTATCGGTGCCTTCAGCGATGAGATCCGTGATGCCCTGCGCGGCCCCTTCTCCGATGATACCGTCACAGGCTGGATCGGCGGCAAGGACGAGGCAGAATCACTGAAATTCGGCATCGCTGGTGCCATCGCCCACCCCCAGGTCGATATGACGAAGGTGAACTACTCGAAAGCCCCCTGGGCCCTCGAACCCACGCAGATGATCTCCTACGTGAGCTGTCACGACGACATGTGCCTCGTCGATCGCCTCAAGGCTTCCATCCCCGGCATCACGATGGATGAGCTCATCCGTCTCGATCTGCTGGCACAGACCGCCGTCTTCACCTCCCAGGGCGTTCCTTTCATGCTGAGTGGAGAAGAGTTGCTGCGCGACAAGAAAGGTGTCCACAACAGTTTTGAATCGCCCGACAGCATCAACCAACTGAACTGGAAAAATAAGGAGAAATACCCTCAGGTCTTCGATTACTACAAGAACCTCATCGCCCTGCGTCAGCATCATCCCGCCTTCCGTCTGGGCAATGCCGACCTCGTGCGTAAGCACCTCGAGTTCCTCGACACCCCCGCAGGCGTGGTAGCCTATCGTCTGAAGGACTATGCAGGACGCGATGACTGGCGCGACATCATCGTCATCCTCAATGCCAACAAGGCTGCTGCCGACGTCACCATCCCCGAGGGCACCTACACCATCGTGTGCACAGAGGGTCGCATCAACGAAAGCGGCCTCGGCACCCTTACAGGTCCCCAGGCCACAACATCGCCCCAGTCAGCGTTGATTCTCTACAAAGACTAAGCCTTAATTCCCGCGCTCATCACTGTCACCTCGAGCGAAGTCGAGAGGTCTCTTGAGATCTCTCCATGCGCTACGCTTAGTCGAAATGACAAAGGGAAGGGGCTGTTAAAGCAGCCCCCACCCTCTAAGCATAGCGAAGTCATCCAACCCTTCCATACCACATTCCTGTATCGCCATAGCCCTACCAACCATCATCCAACGCTCCGGCTGGTCAGACGGAATACCGATCGGATCATCAGGGCCTATCCCCGTCAATCGACACACATTCTCAATATACTTAGAGGTCTGATTCTCATTGGGCGGTGCCCATTTATTGATAATCATCCTGATGGTATAAAGCCTGTACTTATGATAATACGTTCGTGTGAGCAGGTAAAAGGCAGCGCGCCAACCATACTCAAGGGTTTCAAATTGGCAAAAAGCCGAATCTGTCTGTTGGGCCCGTAAGCCCTTCCACTGATCTTTACCTCTACGGATATTCAGTGGGTTATTGTTTCTAATTCCTCTTGGTAACATTACATATAAAATTAAATGTCAGGATTGAATAAGTTATAACTTTAATAACTAAATTCGGGAACCACCCCGAGGTATTAACCTCAGGGTAGCTCCTTTACTAACTTGCGATAGAGTCCATACTTTGCCTTCTCAACAATGCCTTCACTGACGAAACGGTTAATGGTTTTCCATGCCGTCGGTTGCGAACAGCCAAACACATCCATAAACTGCTGTGTCTTGAACTCATCCGGCAACTTTCGGAAGCACTCATCATAGCGCGTACTGCGGCGACGCTGTACAAACTCCTTGTTCTGATCAGCGAAATAGTTGAAAGCCATCTCTCCGAAATAGAACTGTTGGCACTTGTACTGAATCTCCATAGCCAGGCGACAGAGGCGCTTATCCATCTCATCCATCGTCAGACTCCGAGACTCCTGCCACTCATCCCAATGGCGCATCAGGATAAAGGGCAATGAGATGCCGATGCCGTAATACGGAATTCGCTTCAGGAGGGTGCGGTCAGCCTTGTCCCCGTTAAACTCCGCAATCTCCATGTGAGAGGATTGCCAGTCGTAGGTCTCATCATTCAGCTGATCAATAGGGATCTCTCCCTCTACCCTGTCAAGACGGTAAGCCCACGTTTTCAGCGCCTCGTTGGCATCAGGATCCACCTGTTGGTGACGCTTAGCCAAACCCTTATCAGGCAAAGGAATCACGGCGAGACGAGTACTCATACCCGTACCGAAATTTCTCTGGTTTACCTTACGATGCAAAGCATAAGGCGTACCAGTGTAGATGAAATTCCAAAACACGTTGAACATACCCGTTACAGATTCCTGGTTGGCATACATCTGACCGTCCTCCTCGTTATGAAAAGCTTTCAATTCAAGGATCTCACGGTCTTTCCAGTCGCCACCCTTGTTCTGCTTCGTCACGTTATCCAACTCAGCATCAAAAGAGAACATGTGGAGATTCAGAGGCTGCCCCTGCACCGTCTCGATAGCTGCATTCATGTGTCGGATAAACTCACCCGTAGCCGTTCGGGCAGGATGCACGCGAATCGGCACTACAGGGCGTTTCAGCGCCTCAGCTTTCTGGGCTTTGGTACTGGTGGTACGCTCCGTTCGTCCTTCCTTGTAGCGGTTTACCGCATCTATCAGACATTGGTCTGCCTGGATCATCGGATCGGCAATCTTTTTGTAGAATTTCTCCACAATATTCTTACCAGCACCAGGGTCACCAATAATAAAGATGCAGTAATTCAGACGTCTTATCAGCTCTGGCTCATACCAGAAGTGATACCAGGCACGAGTCATCAACGTTCCGAATAGCGCCGCAGAAGAGAACCAAACCGCCGCCAGTTTATGGGGATGCACATTGGCAAACAGCTCCTTCATGCAAGGATAATGCTTCGCCATCTCCTGCAATTCCTCCGCCCACTTATCCAGCGGCAACGAAGCGTAAATGTCCTCGCCTGCACTATTGTCATTTCGAGCGGAGTCGAGAAATCTCTTCTCGTCTCCTGAGATCTCTCCATGCGCTTCGCTTAGTCGAGATGACGACCCGTTTGTCATTCCGAGCGCAGTCGAGGAATCTGACGCAAGCACTTTATCCAGCGCCTGCTTCATCCTCTTAGGGATGCCCCTCAGGAATTCATACCCCTGGGCGCTCTTTACCGTCTGAGCCACATCCTCATTACGTTCCTCCACGATATCCTTCACGAAGGGCGTCTGCCGCAGGATCTTCTCAATCAGCACAGGGTCATTATCCGTGATGTATCTCAGATGATCTGCCAGGATCAATGAGGTATGATGCCTGTCGCCAGGCTCCACTTTCTTTTCCCCCAGCCATGCCTCTACAATCTTGTTGTAAGGCACCCCATGATACATCACAGGCTCAGCATCTCGTGGGTCCTCTCCATGGCCTCCTGATACAGCTGGTTGGTTTTCTCCAGCAGCTTGAACGGAGGAATCACCAAGATAATCAGCACGAGCCTTATCAATGTCAATAGTTGGCTGAGACTTACCAGCATGATAGCTTTCATTGTACTTTTTACCAAATTCTTCATTTTCGTAATTAATTAATTGTTCTTCGTCAATAAAAATAACATCTTCACTTGTAGT
>CACZTJ010000004.1 GCA_902784065.1 uncultured Prevotellaceae bacterium
CAAATTCTCAATCTCAAATTTTACTTACGGCAAACCGCTTCACAATTGCTTGCAAAGTAAAAGTAATAGCCGTAAAAGTATGCATTCGACATTGACATAATTCTCTAATTTAAGCTTTATCGGCTGCAAAATTATCACTTTTTCGCGAAACAAACAAATATTTTGCACGAAATTTTGCCATTTCAATAAAAAAACAGTAACTTTGCATCAATTTTTTGAAGGTATATATACCTAATTATATAATGGCAAGACGAGTAGTAATTACTGGCATGGGCATTTGGTCCTGCCTGGGAACAGATATTGAAACAGTAAGGAAATCCCTATTTGAAGGTAAATCTGGTATTGGATTACAACCAGACAGGCTCGAGTATGGATACAGGTCGGGGCTCACAGGTATTGTTGAGACACCTGTCATCACCAAGCAGATGCTTGACAGGCATACCCGTGCAGGTATGTCGGAACAGGCCCAATATGCTTATATGGCCAGTCGCCAGGCATTTGAGCAGGCACAAATCAGCGATGAGTATCTTCGAGAGAATGAGGTGGGTTGTATCTTCGGCAACGACTCATCGGCAAAACCTGTTATCGAGTCATCAAAGATTATGGATGAAAAGCACGATTCCGCCATGTTGGGATACGGACTGATCTTCCAGTCGATGAACTCAACGGTGAACATGAACCTGAGCACGATTTTCCACCTGAGAGGTGTTAACTTCACGATCAGTGCAGCCTGTGCCAGCGGTAGTCACTCCATCGGACTGGGCTATATGCTCATCCGTCAAGGTTTGCAGGATATGGTGCTCTGTGGTGGCGCTCAGGAGACCAACTACTATTCTATGGCTTCATTCGATGCCTTGGGAGCCTTCTCTATCCGTATGGATGAACCTCAGAAGGCCAGTCGGCCTTTCGACAAAGATCGTGACGGACTCATTCCAAGCGGAGGTGCTGCAGCCTTAGTGCTAGAAGACTATGATCATGCCATCGCTCGTGGTGCCACGATCTTAGCAGAAGTGGTAGGATATGGATTCTCCAGCAATGGAGGTGGTATTTCAGAACCCAGTGACAATGGTTCTGTGATAGCCATGACACGGGCTATGAAAGATGCATGTGTTGAACTTGACGACATCGACTATATCAACGCCCATGCCACTTCTACCCTACAGGGAGACATGTATGAGGCTATTGCTCTCGACAGGATGTTCCATGGACAGCGGGCTCTAATCAGCAGTACCAAGTCTATGACAGGTCATGAGTGTTGGATGGCAGGTGCCAGCGAGATCGTATATAGCATCATCATGATGCAGAACAACTTTGTGGCTCCAAACATCAATTTCGAGAATCCTGATGAGTATTCCGAGAAACTCAATCTTACTGCCAAGACAGTAGAGACAGAGGTTAACACAGTTCTCAGCAATTCCTTTGGCTTTGGAGGCACCAACAGTGCACTTGTCATCAAGAAAATCAAATAATCAGAAATAACATATCCGGATTAAAATGCATTTATCTCCAGAACTTGAAAAGAAATATACCAAGGAGTCGCTTTCCGCTCTCGACGCCCAGCGATTCGCAGAGCTTATTGCATGGGCACCAGTTGTATTTCAGGCTTCACGCATCATGCTGAAATGGGGAATCCTCGATCTGATCCACGACTCAAAGGATGGCTTAACACGTGAAGAGATCTGTCAGGAAACAGGGTATTCTGACTATGCGGTGAAATGTCTTTTAGAGGCCTCCCTGAGTATTGGGATTATTATCGTGGATGTTAACACCAACAGGTATTCGTTGACAAAAACCGGCTGGTTCTTACTGAATGACACCACCACTCGTGTGAACATCGATTTTAATCAGGATGTGAATTATGAGGGATGGTTTAAACTTGAGGAATCACTTAAGAACGGTAAGCCTGAGGGATTAAAGCACTTTGGATCATGGCCCACCATCTATGAAGGACTCTCAAGTCTTCCCAAACAGGTACAGAAGAGTTGGTTCGGATTTGACCATTTCTACAGCGATGCTTCTTTCCCTGAGGCTTTGAAGATTGTTTTCGATGAGCATCATGTCAAGTCATTATATGATGTAGGTGGAAATACAGGAAAGTGGGCACTACAATGCGTTGGCTACAACCAAGAGGCTGATGTGACGATCCTCGACCTGCCCCAGCAGATTGCCATGATGCAAGAGAATATAAATGGTAAAGAGGGAGCAGAGCGTATTCACGGATATGGTATTAACCTGCTTGATCCCGATTCGCTGTTCCCTCAGCGTGAGAATGGTCTTGATGCCATCTGGATGAGCCAGTTCCTAGATTGTTTCAGCATGGATGAGATCGTTAGTATTCTGAAAAGAGCGAAGAAAGCGATGACACCCCAGACAAGGATTTATATCATGGAGACTTTATGGGATCGTCAGAGGTTTGAAACCGCAGCCTTCTGCCTGACCATGACCAGTCTGTATTTTACTGCTCTTGCCAATGGCAACTCCAAGATGTATAACACCGAAGATATGCAGCAATGTATCGAACAGGCCGGCTTGGAGATCGAGAAAATACATGATCACCTTGGGCAAGGGCATTCTATCATCGTATGTAAGATTAAACAATAACAAAAAAATAATAAGCAAAAAATGACAAGAACAGAAATTGAAGAGAAAGTAAAGGCATTCCTCATTGATGACCTTGAGATAGATGAGGACAAAGTGTTTCCCGATGCGAAGTTAAAGGAGGATATGGGTATCGACAGCCTTGACTTTGTGGACATCGTGGTGATTGTTGAGAAGAACTTCGGCTTTAAGATCAAGGCTGAGGAGATGGCAGGTGTCACAACACTGAGCCAGTTCTGCGACTATATTGAAAGTAAGGTAGGATAAGCACCGTGGCAGAGAGAAAGTGGGATGGCACGACATATGGTAACAGCTTGATGCATCGATGGCTGATTGCGCTGTTACGGGTTATAGATATCAGGATTATCTATATCTTTATGTATGTGTTCGTCATTCCGCCCTGTCTGTTCCGTCCAGGCTTCAAACCTATCTATCGCTACTTCCGTGAGCGCTGGGGCTTTGGTCCGATCAAGGCTTTTCTGAAAACCTATCAGAATCATTGTTTGTTCGGACAGGTTGTGGTTGACAGGTTTGCGATGTATGCAGGCAAGCATTTCCATTTTAATGTAGAAGGCTATGAGCATTACCACAAATTAGCCAGTCAACCTGAAGCCTTCATCCAACTGAGTTCCCATATTGGCAATTATGAGATTGCGGGTTATACGCTGGTATCCGAAAAGCCATTCAATGCCTTGGTGTTTTTTGGTGAGAAGGAGACAGTGATGGAGAAGCGCTCAGATATGTTTGCTGACAAGAACAATCACATGATCTTAGTGAAGGAGGATATGAGTCATCTGTTTCTCATAGACGAAGCACTCCAGAAAGGTGAAATCGTCAGTATGCCTGCAGACCGCTTTTTCGGGTCATCGAAATCTACCAATGCTAAATTGCTGGGGGCAGACATCAAACTCCCGATGGGACCATTCAGCGTGGCTACCATGCGAGGACTTCAAGTCTTGGCAGTCAATGTGATGAAAAGTTCAACAACAGGTTACACGATCTATACTACACCGATTGAATATGATCCGGAAGCGCCTCGTAAGAAACAGATAGAACAGTTGGCTCAAGGGTATGTGGCAGAGTTAGAACGTATGCTCAGGCTCTACCCCACCCAATGGTATAACTTCTTTGATTATTGGAAATCATGACAGAAGAACTCATATGGCCCACGGAGGCTGCGCTTCGCAGCGTTGACATTCACGAGGTTTTACCACAACAGGAACCGTTCGTGATGATTAGCCGAATCGTACAGTTGGATGCTGTGAGAACAACATGCGAGACGGATATTCGCCCTGATAATATCTTTGTCGAGGACGGATATTTCAGTGCTTCCGGACTGATTGAGAATATCGCCCAGACATGTGCAGCCCGTATTGGCTATATCAACAAATACATACTGAAGAAGTCTGTACAGATAGGGGTTGTAGGTGCCATCCGCAAAATGGAGGTTTTCAATCTACCAAAGGCTGGTCAGCAGATCTCAACCATCGTTGAAGTGAAAGAAGAAGTGTTTGGCATGACACTCGCATCAGCCCAAGTGCTACAGGGCGATCAGCTCCTGGCCTCAACAGAGATGAAAATTGCCGTGAGACAGCAATAAAAAGAATGGGATATGGAATTAAAAGCATCAAAGATATTAGACATCCGATTCAGTGAGGTTGACTCCATGAATGTGGTATGGCATGGCTCCTATCCTCTTTATTTTGAGGATGCCAGGGAGCTATTTGGTGAGAAGTACGATCTGACCTATATGGGGTTCTTCGACCATGGCTTTTTTGCTCCTTTGGTGGAACTCAACTTCCAATACAAGAAGCCCATCCGCTATGGCATGCATCCCCGTATAGATATCATCTATCGTCCTACAGAAGCAGCCAAGATCATATTCGATTATGAGATTCACGATCCTGAGGACGAGTCACTGATAGCCACAGGACATAGTGTACAGGTCTTTATGGATACCAATTACCAGCTGGTGCTCTATAGTCCGCCTTTCTATCTTGAATGGCAGAAGCGCTGGGGCGTATTATAATTCATGTAGAACAATTTAAAAGAAACAATAATGGAAGAATTAATCTTAGAATTAAAAGAGAAAATCATTGAGGCATTGAATCTGGAAGAAATGACACCAGAGGATATTGATGCCGACAGTCCCTTGTTTGGTGATGGTGATGGCCTTGGCCTGGACTCTATCGATGCACTCGAACTCATCGTGCTGATGGAGAAAAACTATGGCATCAAGCTGGCTAATCCTGCAGAGGGCAAAGCTATCTTTAAGAGCATTCGCACCATCGCTGAATACGTCAACGAACATAGAACAAAGTAAGGAGATATGAAAGAGAATATCGTCATAACAGGTGAAGGCATCATCAGTGCCATCGGACAGGATAAGCATTCTGTGCTTTCCTCACTCAAGGAGAAGCGTTCCGGTATTGGCACGATGAGGTATCTCAACTCTTCCCATAAGGAACTGCCTGTGGGAGAAGTGCCTCTGTCAAATGACGATATGCGTCATCAGTTAGGACTTAAAGAGGCGCGTTATGTGAACCGCACCACACTGATGGGCATGCTCGCTGTGCGTCAGGCATTGGCAGATGCAGGGATCAATAGCACCATGGTAAAGGAGAAATCCTTGCGTATCGTGCTGATCTCAGGTACAACTGTTGCAGGTATGGATATCACAGAGAATTTCTTCAGCCAACTGGAGCATTCCGACGATGCTGTGGAGTGTCTGAAATACCATACTGCAGGCAGCAGCACCCGCATGATTGCGGATTATTATGATATCTTTGCAGAATATACCACCATTTCAACTGCCTGCTCATCAGCAGCCAATGCCTTTATCTTAGGTGCCCGTATGCTGGCAGAGGGAGAGGCAGATATGGTTGTAGCTGGAGGAACAGAGGCATTATCACTGTTCCATCTCAATGGATTCAACTCGCTGATGATACTCGACCATGAGCCCTGCCGTCCTTTCGATGCCAATCGCATGGGTTTGAATTTAGGTGAAGGGGCAGCCTTTGTTGTCATGGAGACAGAAGCAGCTGCGCTTCGAAGAGGTGCCAAGCCTCATGCCTATCTCATCGGCTATGGTAATGCCTGCGACGCCTTCCACCAGACGGCCTCATCAGATAACGGAGAAGGGGCTTATCTGGCCATGACGGAAGCCTTGCAAATGGCAGGGTTGGAACCAAAGGATATTCAGTATGTGAATGCACATGGCACAGGTACACCCAATAATGACCTGTCAGAGAGTGTGGCATTAAAGCGGGTCTTTGGCGAGCAGATGCCATTGGTTAGCTCTACGAAGTCGTTTACAGGTCATACCACCAGCGCTTCAGGCAGCATCGAATCCGTCATTTGCATACTGGCTTTGAATCATCAGTTTGTGCCTGCAAACCTGGGATGGTCACAGGCCGATGAGAACCTTGTGACACCCACATTGGGCGAAGATGCCTATCCCCTTCAACATGTCATCTGTAATGCCTTCGGCTTTGGAGGCAACGACACCTCATTGATCTTCTCACTTTCTCCTGTTAAGACCACACCTATGCCCCACTATACTGGTGACATCAAAGTGCTTTCCAAGGTTGAGATCTCTTCAGTAGAGGAATTGGCAGAGATTAAGGAGTTTGTGAAACCAATGGAAGCCCGACGTATGGGTAAGATCATGAAGAGCTCTTTGTTATCATCCCTGAAAGCCTTGAAACAAGCTGCTATTGAGTGCCCGGATGCGATTATCACAGGTACAGCCTGGGGATGCATAGAAAACTCCGAGCAGCTGTTGCTTCAACTGGAAGAAGAAGGTGAGACATCCTTGAAGCCCACCTTCTTCATGCAAAGCACCCACAACACGATCAGCAGTAACATTGCCATTCGTCTGGGGTGTCATGGGTATAATGTGACCTATACGCAAGATGAGGACTCTCTGGAATGGGCGATGCGTGATGCCAAACAACTGATCAGAAGCGGAAAATGCAAAACCGTTCTCGTGGGTTGCCACGATGAGTCCACACCCTATATCGGACAATTGATGGAACGGTTAGGTTATCAGAACCAGCCCACTATTCATTCTACAGCTATTGTACTATCATGTGGAGAATAATACCATACGCCATATTACAGAGCATCCTGCTCGTGGGTGGACAAGTGTTCCTGAAACTTGCCCTCACACGAATGCCGTCCTTTGCATGGACTCGGGAGTTCTGGATGAGCATCTTTACCAACTGGCAGTTTGCGGCCTGCGGCCTTTTCTTTGGTTTGGCTTCTCTGCTATGGATGTATATCGTCAAGGTATTCCCCTTTAGCTCTGCCTATCCGATGGTAAGCCTCAGTTATGTGTTTGGCATGCTGGCAGCGATCCTGTTCTTCCATGAAGAGGTGTCTATTGCCAAATGGCTGGGTGTCGTGTTTATTGTTCTTGGTTGTATGTTAATTGCGAAATAGAGATGAAGAGATACCTATTCATAATCCTGTTACTCTGCTCTGCCCACATCCATCTCATGGCGCAGCATCAGGAGGCACAGATCAAACAGAAGATCAGTCAGGTTGCCGCTTCGATGAAGACCATGCAATGTGATTTTGTACAGACCAAGCATCTCAAGATGCTCAACGATAAGATGGTGTCGAAAGGCATCATGTTCTACCAGCAGAGCAACTGCTTGCGATGGGAATATACCTCACCTTATACCTACACTTTTATTCTGAACAACGACAAGGTATTGCTAAAGAACAAAAAGCGCAATGATGTCATCGACGTCAACCAGAATAAGGTGTTTAAGGAGATTGCCCGTATCATGATGAATAGTGTGGTGGGCAACTGTCTCCAGGATGATAAGAGTTTTAAGAGCAGTATCTCTGTCGTAGGAGGCGAATGGGTGGCAACACTCCTACCCCTGCGCAAAGACATGAAACAGATGTTCCAGCGTATTGTGCTCCATTTCAGCCAGAAGCAGGCTGTAGTCACACAAGTGGAACTCACAGAGAAGAATGGTGATAAGACCGTTATAGAACTGAAGAATATCAAGACCAATGGGCCGATCGACACTCATATGTTTGCTCTTCATTAGTCTGCTGTCGGTTACCACACTACATGCACAGACAACGTTTCCCTCTTCCGAAGGCGAACGTTGCAAGTATGCGGCCTATATTGAGATGAACGGCTCCTATCTGAGTGGCATCTGCGTCTTACTGAAAGAAGACGGTATCATCAAAGGATGCCTGTTTAACGAGTTTGGTGTGACGGCCCTTGACTTTATCTATCAACCAGAACGGAATAAAGTGAAGTTGCATCATGTCATTCAGATGATGGACAAATGGTATATCCGTCGTGTACTTCGCAAAGATCTCGCTCAGGTGATGACAGGTCTGCAGAATGGCAGGTCAGACTATCAGAATGAGCGTCGAAAAATAACGTATCAGTTTACCCCGATCACAGATGAAACTACTCAATAGTCTATATAAGATTGTATCTAAGGGCGTGCAGGAGTCTTCCCTGCGTTATGACATCCAGCTGGATGCCAGTCACTTCATCTATCAGGCCCATTTCCCTGGTGAGCCTATTACACCAGGTGTCTGTATTATACAGATAGCCAAGGAACTCCTGGAAGAGCATCTCAACCAGAAGTTCAATATCAAGATGATCAAGAATGTGAAGTTCCTGAATGTCATTTCCCCTGTAGAGAGACCTCAGATCACCTATGTGTTCGAGAAGATTACAGTTGATGATACCACCAAGACCTGTCAGGCACAGGTGCAGGTCCTTTCTGACGAGACGTCCATGGTAAAACTGTCTTTTATTTGTAGTGAACAATGACAGCGCATCAAGATCAACAACAGCTATTACACGACAGAGGCATCTGCGTGGTTATTCCCACCTATAATAATGATGGGACCATTGCTGCTGTTGTGGCTGATACGCTGAAAGCATGCAAAGATGTCATTGTTGTCAACGATGGATCTACGGACCATACCTCAAGCATACTCCACAGCATCGAAGGCATCACGCTTGTGGAATATGATCAGAATCGTGGGAAGGGCCATGCCTTGAGATGTGGGTTTGAACGGGCCTTACAGATGGGATTTGCCTATGCCATCACACTCGATGCCGACGGACAGCATTATCCTCACGATATCCGGCACTTCCTGAAAGCCAACCAACAGCATCCTGGTGCGTTGATTATCGGGAACCGAAAACTTGAAGGAGTGGATCGTTCAAAGGGTAGCAGCTTTGCCAATCAGTTCTCCAACTTCTGGTTTTATGTTCAGACAGGCCGTCATTTGCAGGACACCCAGACAGGCTATCGCCTATACCCGCTCAAAAAACTCTACGGACTCCGTTTGCTGACATCCCGTTATGAAGCAGAACTGGAACTGCTGGTGTTTGCATCGTGGCACGGGGTGAAACTGGTGCCTATAGACATCGATGTCTATTATCCACCCAAAGAACAACGGGTGAGCCATTTCCGTCCTGGCAAGGACTTTGCCAGAATCAGCGTGCTGAACACCGTTCTTTGTTTCCTGGCTATCGTCTATGGTTTGCCCCTGAGAATCTTCAGAGGTGCAGCCAACTTGTTCAGAACGCTCTATGCCATACTCTTCATGGCATTCTTCTGTTTCTGTGTGATAACGCCTGGCGTCTGGTTATATGTCAAGATCGGGAAAATGACCGAGCAGAAACGCAAGAACCTGCATCGCCTCATCTATCATGCCATCCGTTTCGTGATGCTGAAACATGGGATTCCCGGTACGAAGTTCACCTATCAGGTAGATCCCAAGGTAAGTTTCTCAAAACCCGCTGTCGTGATCTGCAACCACCAGTCGCATATCGACCTGGCTTGTCAGTTGATCTTCACCCCCAATATGATCTTCCTCACGAATCAATGGGTATGGAATAACCCGTTGTATGGATTGCTCATTCGCCATGCGGAGTTCTACCCTGTAGCCGATGGCATTGAGGAACTGATGCCCCAGCTGCAATCGTTGGCAGAGAGAGGCTATAGTATCGCGGTCTATCCTGAGGGTACACGTTCCTGCGACTGCAGCATCGGACGTTTCCATCAGGGTGCGTTCCATATTGCAGAGCAGTTAGGCCTCGATATCATCCCCATGTATCTTTACGGACCTGGCAGGATCCTGCCCAAGAAGACTCATCTGCTGCGAAAGGGTCCTATCTATATCGAAGTGGGGGCTCCTATCACGCAGGCGTCTCTGAAATCTCTCGGTGATGCCAGAGCGCAGGCGTCTTATCTGCGCAAGCACTATCAAATGAAATACGAACAGATAGCAAATCAAATCGAACAGAATGTCTAAGCAACGGGTTATCATCATAGGAAGTGGCATGGGTGGTTTGTCATGCGGCGTAGTTCTGGCAAAGAACGGTTACGATGTGACTATATTTGAACAGGGCGCCCAGATAGGTGGCTGCTTACAGTGTTTCTCCCGCAGAGGGGCTCGTTTTGAGACAGGCATGCATTTCATCGGTAGTGCTGCCAAAGGTCAGACGTTAGATCGTATCCTGCAATATTTCGAGATCAAAAAGGATATCCAGCTGGCACCATTAGACCGCGACGGATATGACGTCATCTGCCTGGATGGCAACAGGTATCGTTTCGCCAATGGCAGAGAAGCCTTCATCGAACAGATGGTTAGCTATTTCCCTCACCAGTGGGAACAGCTGAACCGTTATTTCGATCTGGTAGAGAGCGTGGCTGGTGCTTCATCGCTTCATTCGTTAAGGAATGCAGAGAGCGATGTGGCAATCAACACAGAGTTTCAGTTACGCTCCATCAATGAGGTGATCAACAGTGTGATTACCGACCCGTTGCTGGCTAAAGTCCTCGTTGGTTCGCTGCCCCTCTATGCAGCAGAGAAAGACAAGACACCTTTCTCCACCCACGCATTTATCATGGACTTCTATAACCAGAGCGCCTATCGCATCGTTGGAGGCAGCGATAAGATTGCAGCCTCAATGACTCACACGATAGAGAAATATGGTGGTAGGGTTCTGCCGAACAGGAAGGTGACAAAGATCATTTGTGATGAGACACACGCCATTGGGGTGGAAATCAACGGTAGTGAGTTTGTGCCTGCCGACTATATTATCTCCGATGCCCATCCCATGCGCACATTAGAGCTGATCGACTCCAAACTGATCCGTCCCGCTTTCCGTAATCGCATCAATGCCATCCCCCAGACGGTAGGTGCCTTCTCCATCTACCTGGAATTCAAGGAAGATACAGTGCCTTATCAGAACTATAATTTCTATGGTTACAATGAGGGTACGCCATGGGACTGCGAGAACTACGACGAACAGTCGTGGCCTAAGGGTTATCTGTACATGCATTTCTGTCAGGAGTCACAGCCCCGCTACGCCAAGACGGGTGTCATCCTTTCTTATATGCACATGAAAGAGGTGGAGCCATGGCATGGTACCAAGATCGGGCATCGGGGCACCGACTATGAGGCCTTCAAACAGCAGAAGGCAGAAAAGCTGTTGGCCTCTGTAGAACAGCAGTTTCCGCATCTGCGCGATCATATTAAGCATTATTACACCTCCACCCCACTCACCTATCAGGACTATACAGGAACAGAAGGTGGCGGTATGTATGGTGTGGCCCGCGATATCCATCTGGGCAATGCCTGTAGGGTGCCCCATCGCACGAAGATTCCCAATGTCTTGCAGACAGGTCAGAATATCAATTCGCATGGCATCTTAGGTGTGACGGTAGGTACCATCGTTACCTGTAGTGAGCTGCTGACGGCAGAACGTATCTATCAACAAATCATTGAGACGAAGGATTTATGAAGCAGAAGGTTATCATCATAGGTGCAGGCTTAGGTGGACTGTTTACAGGTGCCATCTTAAGCAAAGAGGGTTTCGAGGTCACACTCTTAGAGAAGAACGCTCTGATAGGTGGCGGCTTGGAGACCTTCCATCGCTTTGGTGAGCATTTCGATACAGGCATGCACGTGATAGGCGGCATGCACCCCGATGGGAATATCTGGAAGATCTGCCGATATCTTGGTATCATAAACGATGTCAAGGTCAGGGAAGTTGATGACGATTGTACCGACTACCTCTATTTCTCAGAAGACCACGACTCTTACCAGATCGGAAAAGGGCGCGAGGGTTTTATCAACTCCTTGGCGCAGAAGTTCCCGCATGAGCGTGAGAATCTGGAGCGATATGTTGATGCCATCTTGGGGATTGCCAATAAGGTCGATCTGTTTAATCTCCGTCCCTCAGAACGCCCCATGAGTTTCTTTGTGGAATCCGATGATTTCCTGATAGCTGCGGATGAGTTTATTGCCAAGTTTACCGACGACAAGCGCCTGCGTAGCGTACTGGCCTATATGAACCCGCTCTATGGGGGTAAGGCACATGAGACACCGGCCTATATACACGCCATCATCAGTACCCTCTATATCAAAGGGGCCAGCCGTTTTGTAGGCGGTAGTCAACACTTCGCCAACCTGCTGGCTGATCTTATCCAACAACATGGGGGCCACATCTTTGCCAATGATGGGGTGAAATGGATAGAGGTCAACGATCATCAGATTGATTATGTCAGAACCAGAAGCGGCAAGCAGTTTACTGCCGACTACTATATCTCTGACATTCATCCCTGCACGCTCTTGAAACTGATGGACGAGAAGGCTTTCCCCAAGTCCTACCGTGAGCGTCTGAATATCATTCCCAACACCCACTCTGCTTTCACGCTTTACATCAAGCTGAAGCCCAATACCTTCCCTTATATCAACCACTCGGAATACTACATGACGAGATATGCCGACGTGTGGAACTTCAGTCGTACAGACCGTCCCTGGCCACTTGGCTTCCTCATGATGACACCTCCGAATGAAGGTCAGGGCGAATATGCCACGAAAGTGCTGGTGACAGCCCCTATGCCTTTCCAGATGGTAAAGCAATGGGAAGATACCACTGTGGGGCATCGTGGCGCCGACTATGAGAAATGGAAAGCCGAGTGCGCCCGTCTGCTCTTGGAACAGTTGGAAGAGATGCATCCCGGCTTTTCTGAAGCCATCGAAGCCATCAACACGTCATCGCCCCTGACCATCCGCGACTACTATGGTGTGAAAGAAGGCAGCATCTGCGGCTATGCCAAGAACTGCCAGAATATCATCCTTTCGCAGGTGCCTGTTGTGACAAAGATACGCAACCTGTTGCTCACAGGTCAGAACATCAACCTGCATGGGTTCTGTGGGGTGCCCCTCACAGCCATCAATACCTGTGAAGCCATTTTAGGCATCAATTATATCATCAATAAGATCAACGCATGTACAGATTAATATGTATCCTGCTCCTCCACATGCTGCTCACAGCAGCCGTAGCCCAGGTGAACATCTGGGAGGGTACTTCTGTGCATCAAAACGTGGCCCTGACACCTTATCTGCCCGACACCACTTCATCACCCCATATTGCGATTATCGTCTGCCCTGGAGGCAGCTATTTCTGGCATGACACCCATGCCGAAGGCCCACTCGTGGGCCAGTGGCTGCAACAGAATGGCATCTCAGCTTTTATCTTAAACTACCGTACAGCCCATGTGCCTGCTTTTCTCTTCCATCACCGCTTGCTGTTCAGGGGCAACCGTTATCCTGATGCCCAGGACGATCTGCGCCAGGCTATAAGATATGTCAAAGCCCATGCAGCGGAATATCATATTGACAGCACCAAGGTGGGTGTGATGGGATTCTCGGCAGGAGGCCATCTGAGCATGCTGGCAGCAGAGCAGTTCAATCAGGCAGACCGACCCGCCTTTGTGGCATCCATTTATCCTGTGGTGACGATGCAGGAGCCGTATGTCCACAAGCGTTCCCGCAGAGGCCTGTTAGGCGACTCTCGGAAACGCAATCAGGCGCTATGCGACCAGCTGTCGTTAGAGCGACATGTGCCTGCCGACTGTCCGCCCGTATTCCTGGTTAATTGCCTGGATGATCCCATCGTGGATTATCACAATGCACTATTACTCGACTCTGCTTTGACGGCTAAACAGATCAATCATCGATACGTCCAGTTTCAGACGGGCGAACATGGATTTGGAGCCAGCGAACAAGAGGGCACCCCTGAATGCCGCCAATGGAAGTCGATATTTTTGGAATGGATAAAAAAACTATTATGATATGATTAAAAACCCTAAGTTCGACGACATTCGTCCCTATTACGAAGAGGAGATTCCCGCCGCCATGCAGCGTATTGCCGACAGCGACGTATTCCCCTTGCTGGCTTCCTTTGTCTATCCCACAGAGCCATTGGAAGAGGTGCGCAACCACGTGCGTTCCTTCAAGACTGTACGCGAATTCCAGCACGACGCCATGCGTCGGGTAAACGAGCAGGTCATCGCCCGTAGCATCAGCGAGTTCACGGCATCTGGTCTGGAACGGTTGTCTCCCGACAAGCAGTATCTGTTTGTTTCCAACCATCGTGATATCATGCTCGATGCCTGCCTGTTGCAATACTACCTGGTGCTCAATGGTTTTGAGACCACTGAGATCACTTTTGGTGCCAACCTGATGATGCACCCCGTCGTGATCGATGTGGGCAAGAGCAACAAGATGTTCAAGGTGGCACGCCCCAGTGCCGATATCAAAGAGTTCTACCGCAGTTCGATGCACTTGTCGGAATACATCCGCTACACCATCAAGGAGAAAAAGCAGTCCGTATGGATTGCCCAGCGTAACGGACGCACCAAGAACGGTATCGATCAGACGGATCAGGGCATCATCAAGATGTTCTGTATGAGCGACAACAAGGATAAGATCAGGGCTTTGACAGAACTGAATATCGTGCCTATCGCCATCTCGTATGAATGGGAGTCGTGCGACATTCTGAAAGCCTTGGAGCTCTATGAGTCGCAATATACCAAGTATATCAAGAAGCCTGGTGAGGACCTGAACAGCATCCTGACGGGTATCCTCCAACCCAAGGGTCATGTGCATATCGCCATCTGTGAGCCCATCCGTATGGTAGAGCTCTCCTCTTTCGAGCGTCAGACGAATAATGAATACCACAAGTCGGTGGCCCAGCTGATTGATCGCCATATCAACAATGCCTATCGCCTGTACCCCAACAACTACATCGCTCACGACCTCCTGTATGGCAACACCCGCTATCAGTCGATGTACACCGAACAGGAATACAATCAGTTCTGCCAGCACCTCGCAACACTCGACCGTTATGAGGACACCTGCGACATCGAGCGCCTGCGTGAGATCTTCATCGGCATCTATGCCAACCCGGTAGATAACAGATAGGAAACGGCGCATGACCAGACTGATACTGCAGATATTCGAAGTTTTAAAGGCTAACGCACTCCTGCGCTGGACATCGCTCGTGGTGCTGACGACTATCCTGGGGCTCCTGCTCACAGGCCAGTCCTATAAGGAGGATATCTCTGATTTCCTGCCGCTCGACGATAGTCAGCAACAGGCTTTCGAGACCTATCAGAACACTTCGAGTGCACGCCGTATCTATGCCATCTTCCAGGCTTCCGATGATGCGCCCCAGGCTTTAGAGCTCTTCTGTGAACTTCTGGACGAGAGCGATACCGCACAGGTGATGAGCTATCTCACAGCCGATGATCCTGAAGTGATGCAGGAGGGCCTCAACACCCTCTATGCCCGCATCCCCTATCTGCTCACACCAGAAGACTATGCCCGTATAGACAGTCTGACGGCAACGCCCGACTTTATCAGTCAACAGCTGGAGAATGATAAGCAGATGCTGATGCTGCCCTCAGCAGGCATATTGGCGATGCAGATCCAGCACGACCCCCTGGGGCTGTTTACACCTGTGATGGAACGTCTGCGCCCTGCCATGAGCACCAACAACTCCATGCTCCTCATCGACTCGCCTTATGGTGCCAGCGAGACGGAGCATAACGCGCAGCTGGTAGCCCAGTTGCAACAGCTGTGCGACAGCGTCAGCAGCACCTATCCCGAGGTATCGGTCCACCTCACGGGAGGCCCTGTCATCGCCGTTGGCAATGCCCAGCAGATCAAAACGGATAGCATGAGGGCGATAGCCATTGCCGTCATCCTGATCTTCCTGTTGCTGTGGCTGGCATTCCGCAATGTGCGCAACCTGCTGCTCATCGCCCTCAGTATCGGATGGGGCTGGTTCTTCGCCATGGGCTGTCTGACGTTGGTTCACAACGATGTGTCTATCATCGTCATCGGCATCTCGTCGGTGATCTTAGGTATTGCCGTCAACTATCCCCTGCACCTCATCGCCCACCTCTCCCATACCGCTGATATCCGTTCAGCGCTGAAAGAGATTGTGATGCCGCTTGTCATCGGTAATATCACCACGGTAGGCGCGTTCCTGGCATTGGTGCCGTTAGAGTCGGTAGCCTTGCGCGACTTAGGACTCTTCAGCGCCTTCCTGCTCATGGGCACCATCCTCTTCGTGCTCCTCTGGTTACCCCACATGGTGCACAAGACGCCCCATGCCACCACTCCAAACCTCTTCAGCAGGATTGGAGATGTGAAGCTCGAGAATAAATCCTGGATCGTGTGGACGGTGGTAGCGCTGACCTTCGTATTGGGCTACTTCAGTCTGCAGACCTCCTTCGATGCCGATCTGCGTAACATCAACTATATGACGGAAGAGCAGAAACAGGACATGCAGTATCTGGAGCAGACCGTCAACTTCAAGCCTCTCTATACCGACCTGAGCCAATGGAACGAATGGCGCACCAGCAAAGGAGCAGCCTTATGCCGGCAACTGAAGGAGGAAGCTTCCCAGGCAGGCTTCTCAGACGATTCCTTCGACGATTTCTACACGCTCGTCTCTGCGGCCCCTGCTGATGAGATCGACTCACTCACGACTACCATCATCAGTCATCTCTCCGACAACTTCAACTATATCGGATGGGCCTGCGGATTCATCGTGTTCTTCTTCCTCTGGTTCTCCCTGGGCAGCATCGAACTGGCACTATTGTCGTTCCTGCCAATGGCCGTCAGCTGGGTGTGGATCTTAGGTATCATGTCGCTGCTGGACATCCAGTTTAATGTGGTCAACATCATCCTTGCCACCTTCATCTTCGGTCAGGGCGACGATTATACCATCTTCATGACAGAGGGTTGCCAGTACGAATATGCCTATCGGCGCAAGATGCTCAGTTCCTACAAGCACAGCATCATCATCTCAGCCCTCATCATGTTTATCGGCATTGGTGCCCTCATCATCGCCAGACACCCTGCCCTCTTCGCTCTGGCAGAAGTCACCATCATCGGCATGTTCTCCGTGGTGCTCATGGCCTATCTCTTCCCCCCGCTCATCTTCCGCTGGCTGGTCTATGCTAAGGGCAAGGAGCGGTTACGCCCTCTCACCCTCAAGAACATCATCCTGAGAGGCCGTTCGCAGACGGCAGCATTGATTGCCGACTGTTATCGCTACAGAGGGATAGAGATCAGCACCGCCGTCAACCGAAGGCTGCGCAACTATCAGAACAAGGGATTATTCCAGAAGATCGACGAGCAGCTTTTGCCACAGACCCGAACCGTCGTCTTCATGAACAGCGGCTGGGGAGAGATTGCGCTGTATGAGGCGCTGCAAAAGCCCGACATTCAGTTTATTGCTGTTGAGCAGGAGCCTGATAAGACCTGCGTGGCAAGACATGTGGCAGAAGGTCGTGCTGCTAACATCACCTTCCTCGAGACCTATCAGGACGAGGCCTCTCAAACAAAGCATCAAGACATCCAGACGATTGTGCTGGAGTAGATTAGCCCTCCACCTGATACTGGAGCACCATCTTCACAAACTCCTCTTCCGAATCGGCAACGGCTATCTCCACGCTCAGACTGCCCTCATTCAGCACCTCGTTGGTAAAGGTGAAGGTAGGCATGTCGTTGGGCCCCACAATCTTCTTGAAGCGGATCGATTTGACGGTTTTCAGCTGCAGCTGCTTCCCTAATTTCTCTTCCAGCAACTCCTCGCCCATCTGCATCAGGCAGACACCTGGCGTGATGGGATTCCCTGGGAAATGAGCCTTATAGATACGATGCTCAGGATGGAGCTTCACCTGACACTGATAGCAGTCATCACGCTGTTCGGTAGATACTATTTCGAATAAATCATTGATCAGTTTCATGCTTCTTCAAATATTAGATGATGATTATTTGTTATCAGCAGCCTCAATCTGCGTCATCGCCAGCTTCATGCGGGTCTCTGCGATCACCTCGCCGTTCACCTTCGTACATACACCCGCCAAGGTCACATCAAGGATGTCCGACAGGATATGCACCTCTGTGGTGAGCTGTTCGCCGACTTTCGGCAATCGGTAGAGCTTCAGGTTCTTCACCTCGCCGATATAGCCCAGTCTGATAGGCTCGTTATGCAGGATGGCCACACAACCCATTCTGGCGGCACACGACTGCGCCATGTGCTCCACGATGCCAGATGAAGCCAACTGGTCGGCTTCCAGCAGGATGTTGTCCTCACGCACGGTGAAGGTTGTCACTGCATCCGTATCATCACAACTCAAAATCCTGTCCACCATCAGGAAGGGTGCACGCTGAGGAATCAGAGCGGTGATTTCCATCTTTTCAAAATCCATCTTTATCGCGTTTATTGGTTCGTTCAAAGTTCTTATTATAATTCGCCCCATTGGCGGCGCATCTCGTCTCTGTCCACCTCCTCGATCAGGATTTCAGCCAGCGCCTCAATCATCTCTATAGGCACACCCAGACGGGGATCCTTGCTGTGGGGATTGATCGACGGCAGGAAATGGGCCATCTCCCCCTTATACACCTCTCTCATCCTGCCGCCTTTCGGCCCTTCTTCCGAACACGAGAAGGTAATGTTGGCCAATCGGTCACAGAGCTTCACAAACGGGGCATAGGGTGTTTCCCTGATACCCTGATAGTACTTCTCGCCTGCCCTTTCAGCCCGGTTGCG
Organism: uncultured Prevotellaceae bacterium; assembly: GCA_902784065.1. Lineage (GTDB taxonomy): Bacteria > Bacteroidota > Bacteroidia > Bacteroidales > Bacteroidaceae > Prevotella. Next base: position 18,518 of record CACZTJ010000004.1, read on the forward strand.
CCCCTTGTCGTTGGTCAGCGCATACACGATCTCCGTAGCCATCAGGGCCTGCTCCATCGTCATCACGCTTTCCGCCACTCGCTTCACGTCATTATAGGTCAGTCGGGCATCCTCGATGCTGTCGTGATAATAGGCCCCGAAAAAGAGGGGCAGCACATCATCTTCCCTCACACACACCAGATAGCCGAATTTCCTGACGCCCTCCACCACCATGTCGAGGTGGAAGCCATAGGGCAGCGTGTCTGCATAGGTCTGATTCACACTGTCGTGCAGATCGTGCGCCATCTGTCGGAAATGGTCTATCTGGTCTGAATATTTCTCCAGTAGTTGCTGAAATTCTTCTTTCGTCATAGGTTGTTATTACTTTCTGGTTGCAAAATTAATAAAAAATCTGTATCATCCATGCTTTTCATTCCTAAAAAATTGTATCTTTGCAGCAGATTTATGGAAAAAAAGACAATTGCCATACTTGGAATGATGTGCGCGGGCTGTTCGGCTCGCGTAGAAAAAGCGCTCCGAGCCCTTCCAGGCATCACCTCGGCAAACGTCAATCTGCCAGCCCGTACGGCGCTGGTGGAATACGATTCCCAGCAGATTTCACTCCAGCAGATGAGCGAGGCCGTCAGCGCCATCGGTTATGAGATGGTGATCGATGAAGACCGCAATGTGGAGGCCATCGAGCGACAGGCTTACCGTTCGCTCAGGAATAAGGTGGCCGCCTCCTGGTGCTTCGCCCTGCTCGTCATGGCCATCTCCATGGGTTGGCTCCAAATTGGCCCTGCAGCCATTGCCAACCAGACCATGCTGATCCTCTCGCTGCTAAACCTCCTCTACTGTGGGCGCCAGTTCTTCGTCAATGCCTGGCAACAGCTGCTGCACGGCTCTGCCAATATGGACACCCTCGTAGCCCTCTCTACGGGCATCAGCTTCCTCTTCAGCAGTTTCAACACCTTCTATGGGGCTGAGGTATGGGGCGCCCGCAGCATCCAGTGGCACACGTGGTTCGACGCCTCCGTCATGATCATCACCTTCGTGCTCACAGGCCGACTGCTGGAGGAGCGTGCCAAGAACGGCACCGCCTCTGCCATCCGCGCCCTGATGGGCTTACAGCCCAAGACCGCCCATCTGGTGGATAACGGCACCATTACCGAGGCCCCCATCACCGTGCTGCAACCAGGCGACACGATCGAGGTGCGTGCTGGCGAGCGCATCCCCGTCGATGGCACCTTCCTTACTGGCGAGGCCCATATCGATGAGTCGATGATCACGGGCGAACCTATCCCCGTAGCCAAGACCGCCGGCTCGAAAGTGCTGGCAGGCACCATCGTGAAACAAGGCACCTTCCGCTTCAAGGCGCAGGAGGTGGGTCAGAAGACCATGCTCGCCCATATCATCCGGATGGTACAGGAGGCGCAAGGCTCGAAGGCCCCCGTTCAGCGCACGGTGGATCGCATCGCCCTCATCTTCGTGCCTGCGGTCGTGGCTCTCAGCCTCATCACCGGTCTGCTGTGGCTCCTCATCGGAGGCACCCAGCAGCTGCCCCAGGCCGTGCTCTCAGCCGTCAGCGTGCTCGTCATTGCCTGTCCCTGTGCCATGGGACTCGCCACACCTACCGCCCTGATGGTGGGCATCGGCAAGGCAGCAGAGAAGAATATCCTCATCAAGGATGCCACCGCCCTCGAAGAGCTCAGGAAGGTGGATGCCCTGGTCATCGACAAGACGGGCACCCTCACCATCCCCCACGAGACAGGCGAGACCCTCAAGCCCCATGCCCGCGAGGCGATGGAAACGCTCACCGCCTACGGCATCTCCGTCTATATGTGTAGTGGTGATCAGGAAGCCCGCGCCCGTCAGATAGCTGCCGAGGCCGCTATCCCCCACTATCGCTCACAGGTGCTGCCACAGGACAAGGAAGACCTGGTGCGCCAGCTACAGGCAGAAGGGCGACAGGTGGCCATGGTGGGCGATGGCATCAACGATTCCCAGGCACTTGCTGCCGCCAATGTCAGCATCGCCATGGGTAAGGGCACCGATGTGGCGATGGAGGTAGCACAGGTCACCCTCATGGGCTCCGACCTGCGTCGCATCCCCGATGCCATCAACCTCTCGCGCCGCACCGTCGGTATGATCCGTCAGAACCTCTTCTGGGCGTTCATCTACAATGTGGTGTGCATCCCCCTGGCAGCAGGCCTGCCCTATCTCTTCGGCGCCCACTGGCAGATCACGCCCATGTGGGCATCGGCCCTGATGGCCTTCTCCAGCATCAGCGTCGTCCTCAACAGCTTACGATTAAAGTTCACAAAATAATAAACCCTTTAAAAAACCAACGAAATGAAAAAACTATTTTTGACTTGCTGCATGACAGCCTTCTGTGCATTCACCGCAATGGCACAGACCATCAACGATGCCGCATCAGTGGAACCCGCCGACACAGCAGCAGTAGAGACCACCGACTCTATCGAAGAGCCCGCTCTCGACAACGCAGTCATTCAAGCCATCATGGGCCGTCGCTCCATCCGCAAGTATCTCGACAAGCCTGTAGAGCGCGAGAAACTGGCAGTCATCGCCGAGTGTGGCATCAATGCCCCCAACGGCAGCAACCGCCAGCCCTGGGAGATTCGCATCGTTGAGAACCAAGAGCTCCTTGCTGAAATTAATGAAGTGTATAAGGAGGTGAATGCCGCACAGCTGCGTCGCGACAAGACCTTTAAGAACATGTTCCGCAATGCCCCCAATGTCATTGTGGTCTGCACGCCGGAAAAAGGCGGAGGTGAAGTCGATGCCGGTATGCTGGCCGAGAACATGATGCTGGCAGCCCATTCGTTAGGCCTCGGCACCTGTTGCCTGGGCGGCATCGTGCGCTTCCTCAGGAGCAACGAGGATGCAGCGTTCTTCACCGAAGAGCTTGGCATCCCCGCCGATTACAAGATCAACTTCCTCATTGCCATCGGCTATCCCGATGAGTCGCCCGAGGCCAAGCCCCGCAACTACGACAAAGTAAAATTCATCGACTAACAATAACTATTAAAAATTTGGATTATGAAGAGATTATCATTAGCAATCATGTTTGTGATGTGCACGTTGGCAATGACGGCACAGGACGGCATCCAGGTAAAATTCCAGGGCGCCCAACCCACCATCAGCGATTTCCTTACAGCCTATCTTGAACCCACTTATGGTGAAGACGGCGAGTGCGACAACGAGTACATGAATGGCATCCGTAATGCCTGGGAGCGCCATCGCAAGGGGCTTAAACAGCTCGAGGGCGATTCCTTCACCCTTGATGTCAGAAACGGCTTTGCTGTCTATGAATACAAGTATCGCGAAGGTGACTCAGAGTTCTTGACAAGGTTCGAGATGTGCTTCTGGAACGAGGCCGACAAGAAGCATAAACTGATAGGTTGCTCCAGATGGAGTTATGAGAACGACCGTCCGTCGCTGGGGCAATACGACGGCCTGACATTCCTTCGTTACGACAATGCCACGAAGCGCATGATCTACAGCGAAGCCCCTGGTTTCGAAGTGGAGTATGATAATGTCACCTACTCCCTGCCCCGCACCGGCAAGGATCTCATCCTCAACAAGTGGAACGCAAACGGCCAGAAGACCCAAAAGACCCTCAAATGGAACGGCCACGGATTCGACAAGTAATCTCGTTCATACAACAATAAAGCCCTTGCTCATCATTTTGAAGCGAGGGTTTTATGATGTCACATAGTGTCATTTCGAGCGGAGTCGAGAAATCTCTTGAGACCTCTCGACTCCGCTCGAAATGACAAAGACCTCTCACGACACAATACAACCTCTTCCCCCTACTCTGTCGCAAATCACTAATCCTGTCGCATCTACTTCAAACAAAAATCAATTTATTATTTGTTTTTCGTCAAAAACCGCCATACCTTTGCAGTGTCGAAAGGAAACAACGACAACAGAGACAAGAAAAGAAAATAAGTATAACAATTAAAATATTAAGGTTATGATGAAGAAGGTTTTATTGATAGAGACGACACTGGTAAGTGCATTTATCGCAGCTTTTTTTTCAATCGCTTCAATGTCAAAGAGTAATCAGGACACCTTAGCAAGTAACGACATTCAGACGAGCGTTCAGAGCGTATCTCACGCTTCAACCTCGACTCATAGCATATACAAATTAGGCGGAGTTTATCCCGAGCCTTAATATTTCTAATATCATTAAGAAGGAGAGCCAAAAGCTCTCCTATTTTTTTTGTCATTCTGCTAATTTTATCAGAGAATTTACAGGCTTAAGAGTATTCATATATTCAAGTATTCAAATAGGACAAGAAGGTTTTTGAAGGGAAAAGTAACAAAAAACTATGGAATGAAGATAGATAGAATTATTATTTTAAATTTATATATTATATATTATATTATAATATAATATATAATATATAAATTCTCATTGAGGAAGATTAAAAATATGAAAAACCTTCTTGTCCTACTTGAATATATGAATACTTGAATATTTCGGTTCACTCCAAAGATCGAGAATAACTCGAAAAAAGTTTGATAAATATTTGGTGATTTCAAATATTTGTCGTACCTTTGCATCGTAGTTAAAACGCTACAATATTTGCGGCTAAGCCAAAGAGATATTTTTTGTAGGCCTACCAGAAAAAACTCCTCAGCCAGACCGCAAAATCAAGGATCAAGGAAATGGTTTTAAGGAAGAGGAAAAACATTAACACCCTTAAAATTTTAAATCATTTATGGCATTAAAAGTAAAGGCAGTAGAAAGACTGCTGAAGTTTGACAAGGAATCGGCGGGCAAGTACCACTATTTGTTATAAACCTCATGCGTGGCTACCCTGCCTTATTGTCATCTCGACTAAGCGGAGCGCATGGAGAGATCTCTCCACTCACTACGTTCTCGCGTCCCTTCGGTAGCGAGCGAGCAAAGCTCGAGCGCGGTCGAGATGACAAAGTAAAAAGTTCGGTCGAGATGACAAACCACAATAAACCCTCGCTATCGAGCGAGGGTTATGTGTGTTTATTTAAAATTGAAATCTGTTTTCGTGACGCCTTCACCATAGATGGTCTTGAAGTCGTTTTTCATCGAGATGACGGTATAGCCGTTCTTGCGCCATTTGGCCTCACGCTTGGCACCTTCTGCGAGATCGGCATGGTCGCGGGCATCATCGTCGGACACGAGCATGAATGTCACGGTGGGGTACTTCTGGTTGCCCATGCAGTAGTTGTGCATCGCCTCGTCGCCACTGCTGTTGCCAAACGAGATGACGGGCACCTTTCCGATCTCCTGGCTGATCTGCAGCACCTTGTTGGTCTTCAGGTTCTTGATGAGCAGCGAGTCGGTACGCACGAGGTATTCCTCCTTGCCCATCGTGTACTCCACGCCTTCCTGATCCTGCTTGCTGGAGCGGAGCATCACGTCCATGCCGATGACGCGACCGGGGTCGATGCCCAGCGACTCTACCAGCGCCCTGCAGATGAAGCGGTCGCTGCCGGAGACGACATAGTAGGTGAAGCCATGATCCTTCAGATAGTCGAACACCTGGAGCATGGGCTTGTAGAAGCTCTCGCCATAGGTCATGCCCCGGAAGCCGTTGACGGGCTTGGCGGCATAGGCCTTGACATAGGCATCGAACTCTGCCAGCGACATGCCTGCATAGGCCTTGGCTGCCGCACGGGCATGCTTCATGTCGAAATGGGCGGGCAGCGGCTTGCCGTTTCTCACGAAGTCTCTGATCTCCTGGGCTGTCTGCCTGACATCTTCTGGCGCAATGTCCTTATAGGCGGGATCGTCTAAGGCGCGGTATTCCAGCAGGTTGTATTCGAAATAGGTGGGATAGAGCTCGCCGACGAAGGTGCCGTCCATATCGAAGGTGGCAATACGGTCTTCCTTCTTGATAAAATGGGCGGATTGGGGGTTGGTCACGTCATCCACATATTTTTCCAGGACTGTCAGCGCCTCACAATTGTTCCATTGCGAAAAGTAGTCTTTCTTCACCAGACCGTCAGTCTGCCTAGGGCTACAACTGCAGAGAACAGCAAGGATGATAACCAGCAGATAGAGATGTTTCTTCATAACAGTTTGCTTTTTACAGAAATAGTAACTGGGTGCAAAGATAGTGATTTTGTTTATATTATGCAAGCAAAACTGTTAATAAATCAAAAAGAAAGGCTGTTCATAGAATAATATCAATATATAATGTGTATCTTTGCAGAACAAACTTGTGATCAATCATGATGCATCGAACTGAAAATTTATCTAAAAGCACAAGGGTAGCCATCTTATCAACAGCGTTTTTCGTATCACTGCTGTTGCTGTTGCTGGCTCTCTGGGTGTGCAACTATTGTATTAATGCAGAGGCTCACGCGCGCTACGTAGGCGTGACGAATGTGGCTTCGGAGAAGATAGCCAAGACCATCAGCGGTATGGAGATGAATGCCATGAACGTGTTTGACGAAGTGCAGAAGCACATGGATTCGCCTGAGGCGGTGGTTGACGCCCTGATGAGCAAAACCAGCCTGAACCCTGACGTGAGAGGCTATTTCGCAGCCTTCGAACCCGAGTATTTCCCAGAGAAGGGCAGATGGTATGAGCCCTACGTGCACCAGACCGACTCGACCCATGAGTTCGAGATAACTCAGGTGGGATCGGCCAGGCATAACTATACCCAGTCGGACTGGTATATGAAAGCCAAGGAGCTGAAGGCGAGCTTCTGGTCGGACCCCTATTACTATTACGACGGCACGAGCATCAGCGGACACTACTGCACCTTCGTGGAGCCCATCTACAACGCGGAAGGGAAGCTGGCTTGCGTTTGCGGCGCCGACATGACCTTTGAGTGGCTCGCCAAGGAGCTGGAGCAGATCGACTTGGAAAGCAAGCAGGACGACCTGCTGAACCTATACGTGTTTAACCAGGAGCAGGACTTCTATACGGTGGTGCTGAACGGCGACGGCAGCTGCCTCGCCTACCCCGAGGGGCAGAAAGTGGCGATTGACGACGAGGACGTGCTGAAGGACCTGAAACAGAGGAAAAGTGGCTTCAAGAAGATGACCATCAACGGCGAGAACGCTACCGTATATTACGGACCGATCAGGAATATCAACTGGGTGACGGCAGTCATTGTGCCGGCCTATGAGGTGCAGAAGCCTATCCTCATGATTGGCCTCACATTGTTCATCGTGATGCTGCTGGGCATGATAATCATCTATAAACATTTGTAATATGAGAAACGCAATGGGCAGAAATAATTTGAAAGGGATCATTCTGGCGGCCTCAGCCATGGTGCTGGTGATGCTGGGACTGACATTCCTGGTGTGTCGATATGCCATGATGTCGGAGAAGCATGCACGCTATGTGGGCATCATGAATGTGGCATCAGAAAAGGTGGCCAAGTCAATCAGGGGCATGGAGATCAATGCCAAGAACGTGTTCGACGAGGTGCAGAAACATATGGACTCGCCTGAGGCTGTGGTGGCTGCCTTGAAGAGCAAGACCAGCCTGAACCCTGACATTGTAGGCTATTTCGCAGCCTTCGAGAAAGACTTCTTCCCCCAGAAGGCGGGATGGTACCAGCCTTATATCTCGAAGGCAGATGACAGCGAGGAGTACGTGGTGAGCCAGATAGGATCGGGCTCGGAAGACTATACGACAACCAAACTGTATAAGCTGGCCAAGGAGCAGGATGCAGGCTTCTGGTCGGAGCCTTACGTTCATAAGGACAGCCTGGGCACGACCCGTCATTACTGCTCGTTTATGACGCCCCTTTACGACGAAACGGGGAAGCTGGCCTGTATCTGCGGCGCCGACATGACCTTTGAATGGCTCACCAAGGAGCTGAAGCAGATTGACTACAACAGCAAGCAGGACGAAATGCTGAACAAATACATGACGGATAAGGATCAAGACTACTATACGGTGGTGCTCAATAACGATGGCACCTGCCTCGCCTACCCTGAAGGGAAAAGCATCACCATCGAGGACAAGGACTTGCTCAACAACCTGAAGAAGCATCGGAGGGGCATCACGGATATGACGGTGAACGGCGTGCCGGCAACCATCTATTACGGGCCCGTCAATCAGAAGGATGTGGACTGGGCAGTAGCCGTCGTTGTACTCCATCCTTAAAGAGAAGAAACCATGAAAGGGTTTAAAAACATATCACCGGCAGCCCTTAAACTGAATTTGACAGTAGCCGTAGGGACTGTGTCACTGCTAGTTGTATCGCTGGCAGTGATGATGTATTTCTCGCTTCACGCCATCAGGCAGGAGGCGATGCTGGATGCGGAGCAGACCCTGGCGGGCACGGTGCAGAACATCGATAATATACTGCTGAGCATAGAGCAGACCTCGGATAACGTGTACCACGAGATGCTGGAACATATTAACCAGCCCGAGCTAATGGAGGAATACTGTCGCAGAACCGTGGAGAGTAATCCTTATATCGCGGGCTGCGCCATTGTGTTCAAGCCTAATTTCTATCAGGATCGCGAGCTGTTTATGGCCTATATGTACCGCCAGGAGGCAAAGCTCGTGTCGTCGCAATCGTTCGGGCCGAAGCCCTATACGGAGCAGGTTTGGTATAAGGTGCCTATGAAGACGGGGCGCGCCTGCTGGCTGGATCCGTTTAAGGACGAGAACATGGAGGGAGAGTCGATTACCACCTTCTGCCTGCCAATCTACGTCGCTGATCACCAGAAGGATAACCTGACAGACAAGGCATGCGTGGGTGTGCTGGCAGTGGATATCTCCATCAGTCAGCTCTCTCAGGCGGTGCTGTCGTCGAAGACTTCTCCCGCAAGCTATAGCGTGCTGTTAGGCAGCAACGGCTCCCTCATGGTTCACCCAGACAGCAAGAAGTTGAAGCGCCAGTCGGTTTACACCTATATAGGTGACGACCCCGACGCCAAGAAGGCTGTCAAGGCGATGATGGATGGAGAAACGGGCTATAAGGTCTTCGAGATGAATGGCAAAGACTGGTATGTGTTCTACCAGCCCTTCTCTCGCGGAAATTTGTCGAATCAGAGCATCGACCAGCTTCACTGGAGCGTGGGAGAGGTGTTTTCTGCCGACGACATGCTGAGATCCTACAATCTGCTGATCTACATGGTGGTGCTGATAGCCATCGCAAGTCTGATCATCTTCTTCATGCTCTGCTACAGATACGGACGCAAGGAGCTGAAACCCCTCCATCTGCTGATACACTCGGCCAACCACGTTGCCAAGGGCAACTTCAGCGAGCTGGTGCCCATGACGGAGCGCGAGGACGAGCTTGGACAACTGCAGCATCGATTCAGGAAGATGCAGCTGTCGCTGACGGCACATGTGAAGGAGCTGGATCAGCTGCAAGCCTCGTTGGAGGAGAAAAGTGAGATCCTGCAGAAGACCTCAGGACAGACCATGAAGAACGACAAGGTGATGTCGGCCTTCCTGCACTATATCTCAAACCAGATGATCATTCCTGGCGACAAGATCGACCAGAGCATCACCAAGCTCTGCAACAACTATTCCACCATGAGTGAAAAGGAGATAGAAAAAGAGATGGAGATCGTCAAGAAACAGAGCAATACGATTCTGCAACTGTTGGGCCAGATTATTCAGACCATACAGATAGAATCGGGAAAGGAGGGCAGCGATGAGTAAGATCAAGAACAGACTCTCCAGAAAGCTCAGTATCGGCCTCATGCTGCTGGCTGCACCCATGTTCATCGTCACGCTGGGCCTCTTCTTCCTGCAGTCGCGCTACCTGATACGTGAGGAGGCGAAAGACCGCTCGAACAGTATCCTCAAGACGACGATTCTCAGCGTCAGGCACTATATGAGTACGATTGAGACCTCGACGAATGCCAATGTCTGGCTCATGGAGGAGCACTTTACCCCCGACTCGCTGGAGATCATCTCACGAAAGATCCTGCAGATGAATCCCAACATCCTCAGCTGCTCTGTGAATGCCGAGCCGGATATGTTCCCACAATACGGGCAGCATTTCTCGATCTATTCCGTGAAAGAGGGCGACACGATCCAATCCTTCCGTGAGACGGCATACGACTATCACGAGAAACTTTGGTACAAGACGGCACTCAAGGCTGGCAAGCCCTGTTGGGTAGAGCCCTTTGGGGAGCATACAGAAGGGACGATCGACCACCATGAGGCTGTAGCGTCCTATTGCCGTCCGCTCCGTCTGGCCGATGGGCGACTGGCTGGTGTCGTGGCTGTGGACTTCGATTTCGACCACCTTGCCAAGACCATCAACGAGGCACAGCACCATTATCCTGATGCCTATTTCATGCTGGTGGGCAAAGACGGGCGCTTCTTCATCCATCCAGATGCGGCGAAGCTCTTCAGAAAGACCATCTTCACGGATACCGATCCGCTGAAGAATGCCGATATCATTGCCTTAGGCCATGAGATGACGGAGGGCAGCAAAGAGGGCACCATGCATATCAACACCAGCGGCATGCGCTGCCATGTGTGCTACCAGCCTGTGCCTGGCACGGACTGGACCCTGGCGCTGGTTTGTCCTGACAGCGAGGTGCTGACGAGCTATCACCAGTTGGCTTATGTGATGGCATTTGTGATCATCATCGGTCTGCTGGTATTGCTATGGCTGACCAATCATGTGGCGAAGCTTGCCGTCAGCCCCCTCAACAACCTGCTGAACATGACGCAGGAGATTGCCGACGGCAACTACGACGAGACGATCCCCCACTCCAGCCAGCGGGATTTATTCTCAAGGCTGCAAGACAGCTTCGCCACGATGCAGCAGTCGCTCAAGGAGAAGATGGGTAACATCCACCAGGCGGCCAGAGAGCTCAGGAAGCGCAATGAGCAACAGCAGAAAGCCATAGACATGGCTGAAGCGGCTCAGAAAGAGAAAGACATCTTCATACAGAACGTGTCGCACCAGATCCGTACGCCGCTGAATCTCATGCTGGGCTTTATGGAAGTGCTGCACGAACAGCTGAAGGCACGTGGCGACAACACGGCATCGCTAAGCTATTTTGAGAAAAAGGAACTGGATGACATGACGGAGTCGATGAAGCACAATGCCGTGCTGCTGAAACGCATGATCCTGATGCTCTACGAAAGCTCTGAGGCTGGCGCTTCTGAGGAGAGGAAATGCAAGCGAGAAGACGAGTTGTCGTGCAACGAGATCGCACGTGAAGCCATCAAATACACGAAAGAGCACTTCCAGGGTGTACTGATCCGCTTCGAGACCACGGTGCCCGACTCCTTATATATCCTGACCCATCGGGTGTATCTGACTCGCACACTCCGCGAGATGCTGGATAATGCCGTGAAGCACTCCGACAGGAAGCATATCATGATGCGCGTGGTGCATTCCAGCACCCATATCCTGTTTATGGTTCAGGATACGGGTCCTGGCTTGCCTGAGGATGCACAACATTTGATCGACAAGCCTTTCGCCAAGGTGGACATGCTGTCGCAGGGACTCGGACTCGGATTGCCGCTGTGTAAGCGTCATGCGATTACCCTTGGAGGCGAACTGACGCTTGATCCCAACTATCATGACGGTTGTCGGTTTATTCTGCAATTGCCAAGATAAGAAGATGAAGAGGAAGACGATAGCATGCTGTCTGGGGCTTTTGTTCTCGATGAAAGCCTTTGCCCAGATTCCTTATTTCGCACCAACGGTGGGTGATGGTAAGATGTATGCCTACACCTCACTCAAAGTACGTCCGGGCATTAATCGCCAGGAGACTTACACCACGTTCCAGTATGGCTTGGGCGATCATTTCGCCACAGGCGCAGACCTCTATACAGGACAGAACTGTGCCTATTGGGGCGCGCTGATACGCTACGGACTGGAGGTGAGCCAGTGGTTTAACATCGGCGCAGAGGTGATCCCCTCGTTCGACCTGAACAACAGCTTCAAGTTCGCCTATCTGTCGTCGGCACTCTATCTGAATGGGGCCATCTCGAGAAACAAGCGCCTGTTCTGGTGTACGAACACCTGGTGGGTGGTGAACAGGGACAAGCCCTTTACCCTCTCCAACTACGAATATCTGGCTTATACCATTCCCCTGAAGAAACAGCAATCCCTCACCCCCATGGTGGGAACCATCCACTCCTGGTTGTTTGATCAGGATCTGGACTTAGCGGCCGGATGCTATTACAGCATCAAGAACTGGAATATATACGTTTGGGGAAATGACTATCTGAAAAGCCATCCACGGTTCATCGTTGGCGTGGATTATACCTTCTAATCAGCCTTTGGCGTGAAGAGCATCAGCCAACGATAGAGATTACATCCTACGAAATTACCCAAAACCTCGCTGACATAGACGATGAGGACTGCTGGCTGCAGCACCTGATCGGAAGGAGATACGAGGAAATAGAAGGCATCGGCGATGGAGTGGGCAAAGCCGCAGAGAATGAACACGGGAACACCCAGTACCAAAGGCAGCACCTTTCCCTTGCGGGCAAACTCAACTGCTGTGGTCATGATGAAGCCGCAACCAATGGCAAGCAGGAAACAAGCCCAGGGACCCTTTGCCAGTCTTCCAGCCAGGATCTTCGCTGCAGGCTCCACACAATCGGGCTGGGCATAGGCTATGAGCCAAGCCGTGAGCAGACAACCCACAATATTGCCGAAAAGCACCGTCAGCAGCATCGACCAGTCGCCCTGGCGACGGATAAAGCCTGCTGTACCCGTATAGAGCTTCAGACCATAATAGACAACGGTAGTCAGGCCGAAAGCGAAGAGTACGGCACCAGCCACACCACCTACACGGAGGTTAACTACACATCCGATAGAGATACAGATACCAGCAAGAATAGCGGGCGTAAAAGTTTTTTGAAACATCGCTTGTCCTAATATTTCATTCGTCGGGTAAGAACAGGGGATCTTCAGGCATCACCATGACGGGCTTTGTCTCAGCTGCCTTGAGGATATGCTCCGGCACGTATTTCTTATCAACTACCAGGCGGAACATATATTCACGGAACCAACGATCGGTCATAATCAGACAGCCCTGCTGGCCCCAAGAGGCGCCCCAGGAGTTCTCTACCTTCCACTTACGGGCATTGCCCTCATCATCAACATCTACTGCAGTCAGCGTCATCGCATGGGTAGATCCGCTGTCGAAGGTGGAGATGCGCTGCGCCTTATCCATCGAGAAGGTGGTACCAAAGAGTGAACCATAGTCGAAATTCTCGATATCGGCATAGCCGCGCTTACGATCGAGGAACTTACCCACATCGTAAGAGCTATAGAGCTTACGGCCATCTTTCAGCGAGGCAATAGCCATCTGAGCGATGTCGTCCATCGGCAGATTGACGTAGCACCAGTTGTGGCCATCATAGGTATGACGATCATATTCCACCTCATAGGTCTTATAATAAGGGCGACGCGGATCGTTCATCGCCATGATGAACGTGCCGTTGAGCGGACCACCCACCACCTCCTGGAAGAAGGATTGTGGCGTGTATTCCTTAGCAGGGCCCTTAGCCTTGCCATCCTTATCCTTAAAAGCATAGGTGAACTGCTCAACAGGTGCACCGATGGTGAGTGTGAGCATCCGGTAAATCTCGCCAAGCATCTGGGTCTTGGCCTTCTGGATATCCTTGGTACTCTTGCCCTTTGCCACCATATCGCGCAACTGGAGTCCAAACTCACGCAGTTTGGAGGAGATGATGGAAGCGGCCTTCGATGTATTGTCGGTAGAATACGACTCTGGCATCACCTCTGCAGGCACAAGCCCGTATTTATCAGCCAGGTCGGAAACACCACAGAAAGTACCACCATCGTTGATCGGATGATGGAAGAAGAACTGCACACGCTGGTCGTCGATGGGCTTCTTGCCTGTATCGATGACACCTTGAAGCATCAGGTTGGCCTTTTCAAGCTGATCCCAGAAGAAGAGATAGGCCTGAGAGAACTCTATCTGCACGGAGTCGCGCTGGGCAAAGTTGGAGCGCAGCACATTGAGGCCGCTGAACATCCAGCAGCGCCCTGAGGATTGCTGGTCGGTGATCGACTGGCGAGGCGTCTCTATATTAAAATAGGTATCTAACGCGCGCGCGCTAACACGGTTCTTTGCCAACGCATCAATGCTATTAGCAGCAATGGCATTGGATATAGCCTTATCGGCAGGCGATAAGGGCTGAACATTCTGAATCTCACGGAGCATTTCAGTTGTGATACCACCCGACTGGGCACAAACTGAGAGTACACAAAGTACTATACTTAATAAGAGGATATATCTTTTATTCATCGAAAACTTCATTTAGTGCCACAAAGATAGGTGTTTTTTTACGAAATTTAGCCGATTATCATCTTTTTTATCATTTTTTTATGTTTTTTTTTGGAAGTTACAATTATTTTTTCTATCTTTGCGATGTTTAATACAAACATTTAGATGATGGAGGAATTGATGGGAGAAATAAATGCATTATTTGATATAGGTCAAAATATCGGCCTGTTATCGCACACAATCACAAATAATCCACCGTCTTATTCCGATAATTGATGTACTTTTGCACCGCAATTGAAACATTGTGAAATAAATAAAGTATTAATAAGAACGTTTTTTTAAATTAACAATTATGAAGAAAATTATGATGATCGCTGCCATGATGGTAGCAACAGTTTCAGCAAAAGCTCAGTTTGAGCCAGGTACGTTCTCACTCCAGCCAAAGGTTGGTTTTGAGCTCACTTCTATTTCTGGTGATGGTTCTAAGTTCAAGCCTGGTTTCACTGCTGGTCTTGAGGGACAGTATCAGATCAACAACTGGTTCGGTCTTTCTGCAGGTGTTCATTATGCAATGGGCGGTTGCAAGATTAAGGAGACTGATGCCAAGTTCAACATGAACTATGTCAACATCCCTGTGATGGCTAAGTTCTATGTAACTAAGGGTCTCTCTCTGAATGCAGGTCTGCAGCTCGGCTTCATGACAAGTGCTAAGCTTGCTAATGTTCAGCTCCTGGGTGGTAAGTCAGATGTTGACATCAAGGATCTTTGCAACAAGACTGACTTCTCAATTCCTTTGAGCATCGCTTACGAGTTCACAAATGGTCTGTCATTCGAGGCTCGTTACAATGCAGGTGTTACCAATGTATTCAAGGACGATGTAGTTAATGCTGCACTTGATGTTGTAGGTGGAACAAAGCGTTGGGATGACAACAAGAACGAGATGTTCATGATCACCGTTGGATACAAGTTCGCTCTCTAATTATTCAAAAGAATAACTTCAAGCCGCACCCGAATGGATGCGGCTTTTATTTAAAAATAACACAATTATGAAGAAAATTATGATGATCGCTGCCATGATGGTAGCAACTTTGAGCGCAAATGCTCAGAATGAGGTAGGTCAGCTTAGCATTAAGCCTACTATTGGTTTGAATTTCGCTACATTGACCAAGAGTGATATATCAAAGACACGCACAGGTCTTAACTTTGGTATTGAGGCTGAGTATGGTGTAACTGAGAAATTCGGTGTTACTGCAGGTCTTTTCTACTCCCAGCAGGGTGCAAAGACCAAGGATTTCCATTTAGCCGTGAAGAATAATATCATTGGTGGTAAGGAATTTGATGGTAAGGCTACTATCAAGCTCGACTATATCAACATCCCCATCTTGGCTCAGTACTATCTCATTCCTGGTTTGGCTATCAAGGCCGGTATTCAGCCTGGATTCAATGTATTGAAGAAGGTTGCTCTTGATGGTACAGTCTATCAGGGTGGTGTTCAGGGTGGCAATCCTGAAAAGATTGATGAGTCTATTAAAATTGAAGAAGGTGTGAAGAACTTTGCATTTGCTATTCCTGTAGGTCTCTCTTATGAGTATAAGAGCTTCGTCCTGGACGCTCGTTACAATATTGGTATGACTAAGGCTGGTTCTGATTATAGTGGTCATCACTCAGTATTCAGCATTACTCTGGGTTACAAGATTCCCATCAACTAATAGAAGCATATAACACATAATAATAAACCGCATCCATTCGGGTGCGGTTTATTTTTTGCATTTATTTCTTTTTCGTAGAGATGTGGAAGGTCTTGGTGGCTTTCGTAGAAGTGCTCTTCTGAGAGGACTTCTTGGTAGTGGTGGTAGAAGCAGAAGTGCCCTTGTAATATTTCAGCGCCTCAGGCATCCAGCCCTGAATCTGCTTGATACGGGTGGCATCAGAGGGGTGATCGCTCAGGAACTCCGATCTCTGGTTGTTGGAAGCTGCTGCCATACGCTGCCAGAAGCCCACAGCCACCTGGGGATCATAGCCTGCCATGGCGGCAAAGATCAGTCCCATGTGATCAGCCTCACTCTCATGACTGCGTGAATAACTGAGATTCTTGAAATTGAAACCCTGGGCAGCAATCGCCTGGATAATAGAAGAGGTGCTGGATCCGACACCTATACCACCCAGAACAGCGGCACCAATCTGCATACCATACTGCTGCTTGATCTGCGTGCTCATCTGCTCGGCAGAGTGACGAGCCACAGCGTGGGCTATCTCATGGCCCAGGACAATAGCAAGTGAGGGCTCGTCCTGAGTAAGGGGCAGAATGCCTTCATAGACACAGATCAGTCCACCAGGCATACACCAGGCATTGGCCTCCTTGTTCTGTATCAGATTAAAGGTCCACTTAAAGTTCTGTACGTCGCTGCCCATACCATTGGCATTCAGGTAGTTGGTAACAGCAGTAGCCAGGTTCTGCCCCACTCGTTTCACCATGGCTGTATTGGCAGCATTGGTAGAGAGCTTGGCAGTCTTCATAAACTCATTATACTGCTGGGTGGAGAGGCTCAGCACATCGCCATCGCTCACCATCAGACTCTGCTGGCGACCTGTGATAGGCACCGTTTTGGTAGTGCCGCAGCTAACTAAAAGGGCTGCTGCAACCGACAAAAGAATGGTCTTAATACTTCTCATATTCGTTTTGATTATTAGTTTCTGAGTGCAAAATAAGCAAAAAAAACTGGAATCTGCAAATTTTAGACACAAAAATAGAGGCACCCCTCACGGAGTGCCTCCTGCTTTCAACTAATAATAATTACACGTTTTTCCTCTTTTTCTTACTTGTTAAGACCACGATTGTTGATCGTTGTGTTCAGCAGCGTCAGATAAGTACGGAACTGCTTCTCGTTCAACACGTAGCGCATCCACTTCACGTCGTTGTCGATAGCACGGGCTACGAGAGCCTTACGATCGTTGTTGGCGTACTGAGCGGCAAACATCAGCTCAGAAGCGAATGTGTGGTGAATGTCAGCAACGGCCTCTTTCTGGTCGTTTGCCAAGTCAAGTGCTGCAGAGAGCTTATTCATATTGATGTTCAGCTCGTATGCCTCTACATTATCGACATTGGCTACTTTGTCACCTTCTGCAAATGCGGTTGTCATACTCAGCATTGCTACTAATGTCAAAAACATCTTTTTCATCTTTTTACCCTTTCTTTTCTTTACTCAGAGCGGTGTGTCAATTCGCTCCTACATTTATTAATGTGTTATCCTGTTGCGTAGCTCTTTTGGCTTGCGCTTTTGTCTTTTGACGGTGCAAAGGTACGGCGATTTTTGAAACCTCACAACAATTTTAAAGAATTGTGTGCGATAACAGCCTTTTTGTTGACGCAGGTCAAATAATCGTAGAAATAGAGAAAAAATAAGATTTTCGCCTTTAAATGGCATGTTTATGGATTAAAATTCGTAATTTTGCAGCGCAATATAAATAGTATATATAATAAGGTATGGACAAACCACAAAACAAGTTTTTATCAGTAGTATATCAGCTGTATAGTGTAGCCGAGAACGGCGAGAAACATCTGGAAGAGCAGACTGGCGACGAGCGTCCGTTTGAGTTTATCACAGGATTCGGTATCTCACTCGATCGTTTCGAGCAGGAAGTGAGCGGTCTGGAGAAGGGCGCACACTTCGATTTCACCCTGCAGCCAGGAGAAGCTTTTGGCGAATATGTGCCAGAAGGTAAGCATAAGCTGGATCGTGAGGTATTCATGATCAATGGCCACTTCGACCACGAGAATATCTTCGAAGGAGCCACCATCACCCTGATGGACAATGAGGACCATCAGTTTATGGCAAAGGTGGTGAAGATCGAGGAAGACGGCGTCACCGTAGATACCAACCACCCCTTGGCTGGTAAGCTGCTGAACTTCACAGGACGCGTGATAGAGAACCGTGATGCCACTGAGGAAGAGGTACAGCACCTGATCAAGCATCTGACAGGTGGTTGCGGACATCACTGTGGTGGATGTAATCACGAGGGATGCGAAGATCATGAGGGATGTGATCATCATCACGAAGAAGGTTGTGGCTGCGGACACTGTCACTAATCAGATTACGAACAACACATAAGCCCCACTCTACATGACACGTAACACATTCGGAAACCTATTCACACTGACCACCTTCGGAGAAAGCCACGGCGAGGCCGTTGGTGGGGTGATCGACGGGATGCCGGCAGGAATCGACATCGACATCGATTTCATTCAGCAGGAGCTGAACCGCAGGCGCCCAGGACAGAGCAGTATCACCACCTCAAGGCAGGAAGCCGACAAGGTGGAGCTGCTGAGTGGTGTGTTCGAGGGAAAATCGACGGGATGCCCCATCGGTTTTATCGTCAGGAACACAAACCAGCATTCACAGGACTATGAGAACCTGAGATGCCTGTTCCGCCCTTCGCATGCCGATTTCACCTACGAACAGAAGTATGGTGTGAGAGATCATCGTGGTGGCGGACGCTCCTCTGCCCGTATCACCATCAGCCGTTGTGTGGGTGGCGCCTTGGCCAAACTCGTATTGCGCCAGTGGGGCATCAGCGTGCAGGCCTACACCTCACAGGTAGGACAGATAGTCTTAGAACGCGACTATCATCTGTATGACCTTGAACAGACGGAGTGCAACGCTGTGCGCTGCCCAGATGCCGAGAAGGCAAAAGAGATGGAGGCGCTGATCACCCAGATGAAGAAAGAGGGTGATACGATTGGAGGTGTGATCACCTGTGTCATCAAGGGTTGTCCTGCAGGACTGGGAGAACCTGAGTTCGGCAAGCTCCATGCAGCCTTAGGCAGTGCGATGCTGAGTATCAATGCCGTGAAGGGATTCGAATACGGTGAGGGCTTCGATGGTGTAGCAGTACGTGGATCGGAACAGAACGACGTGTTCCAGAACATCGACGGCAAGATTACCACCAAGACGAATCATAGCGGGGGCATCCAGGGGGGTATCTCCAACGGACAGGATATCTACTTCCGTGTGGCCTTTAAACCAGTGGCTACCATCCTGACAGACCAGGAAACTGTGGATAAAGAGGGGAATCCGACTACATTTAAGGCTAAGGGGCGACACGATCCGTGTGTATTGCCAAGGGCCGTTCCTATCGTAGAAGCGATGGCCGCCATGACAATTTTAGACTATTGCCTGTTAAAAAACAGCGCAAACTGGTAACATTTGCAAATAAATCGAGAAATATTCTTGGATTTATTTTGCAGAATCCAAAATTAGTCGTATATTTGCACTTGCATTTAAGGGTTTGTGAAAATCCTGATATGCTTTAGTTAAGTCTAGTTTAGTTTTTGTGTTGGTTGGGGGCTGCTGATTGGTAGCCCCCAAATTTTTGTGCCAAAAAAAGATGTGATCAGTCGATCACACCTATGATTTCTTCTACGGATTGACACCCGTGGGCATCCAGCCAGGCATCGATGCCATCACGCACCTTTATGCTTATCGCAGGATCGAGGAAGTTGGCTGTGCCTATCTCAATGGCAGTAGCTCCAGCCATCAGGAACTCAATGGCGTCCTTAGCGCTAGAAATGCCGCCTAAGCCGATAACAGGGATGCCTACGGCCTTGGCTACCTGCCATACCATTCGCAAGGCTACAGGCTTAACAGCAGGCCCGCTCAGGCCACCAGTACGGATGCTGAGCAAAGGCTTACGCTTCTCGATATCAATAGCCATACCCATCAGTGTATTAATAAGCGATACTGCATCAGCGCCCTCAGCTTCTACAGCACGGGCAATCTCAGCGATATCCGTCACATTGGGCGAGAGTTTCACGATCAGGGTCTTTTGATAACGCTGACGAACCGCTTTCACCACACTGGCAGCACCTGCACAGGTGACACCAAAGGCCATGCCGCCATCCTTGACGTTAGGACAAGAGATATTCAACTCGATAGCCGGAATATGCTCCAGAGCATCCACACGAGCGGCACATTCGGCATAATCCTCTGGCGAAGAGCCACTCACATTCACAATCATATTCGTATCAATGTCCTTAATCTGCGGATAAATATGAGAACAGAAGTAATCCACACCCTTGTTCTGCAGCCCAACGCAGTTCAGCATGCCCTGAGCCGTCTCTGCCATACGAGGGTAGTCGTTGCCCTCACGAGGCGCGAGGGTAGTACCTTTCACGATGATACCACCAATGCCGTCGAGAGGCATGAAATCAGCAAACTCCAGGCCATAGCCAAAGGTGCCAGAGGCCGTCATCACGGGGTTTTTCAGCTGCAGATCCCCTATCTTTACGTTTAGCTTTGCCATAACAGTCGGTTGATATTAAATACGGGTCCTTCCTTACATACACACAGATTGCCCTCAGTGGTCTTCTCCACGCAACAGAGACAGGCCCCTACGCCACAGGCCATCAGATTCTCGAGCGATACCTCACATTCGATCCCTTTCTCACGCGCCAGACGAGCCACAGCTTTCATCATCGGCGTAGGACCACAGGTGGAGATACGGGTAAACTGCTCCTGCTCAAGGATAGAATGGTTGGTTACAAAGCCCTTCTCGCCTGCAGAACCGTCTTCCGTGGTTACAAACACACGTCCGTACTTCTTAAATTCGTCGAGCATCAGCAAATCTTCCTGCGTGCGAGCACCTAACAGGAAGGTGGGTTCAAAGCCCTGCTCACGCATCTGGGCACCCATATAAAACAGGGGAGCCACACCAACGCCACCACCTACAAGCAGCACTTTCTGCCCAGGGGCAGCTGGCGTAAAGCCATTGCCAAGAGGCAAAACACAGTTCAACACTGCACCTGGCTGAAGTTTAGCGAGCGTACGAGTGCCTTCTCCAACGGTTGCTACCAGCAACCAAAGCTGATTCTGGGCACGATCCACATAATTAATGGATATAGGACGACGCAGGAAGGTGGAAGGAGAACCATCCACACGTACCTCCACAAACTGGCCTGGTAACATATCAGGGAGAGGTTTAGCATCTGTCAGGCGAATCAGCACATAACGTGCATGAATACGCTCAACAGATGCTACCGTCAGGTCTAAAACATACTTCTTCATAAGTTATCTTCGCAAAATGATGGTGCAAAGATACGACTTTTTATTGAAACAACAAAACTATTTTTTAACGGGAACGAATGTATCCCAGGTCTGATCATCGTAAAAAACACGTATCTCAATGACCTTTCTTTGTGGTTTGTCAATAATTTTAATCTCTTCACGTATAGGCTCAGGTCGTGAATTTTTCACCAAAGCAGGATTTTGAGCCATCTGACCCGTATTTGAAGCGGTAGGAGATGGATTCTGATCAAAATCGAGCATCAGTGATTGATCAAAAATTCCATTTTCGGGAGGCATCTGGTCAGGAGATGATTTTTCTGCAGAATTCTGATACATCTCACCTGAACCGAACATCAACCAGTCCGTATTGATGTTAGGAATTTTCTTTTTCAAAGCCTCGACCACGTTCAGAGTGGGTCGTGTTCTACCATTAAAAATACTACTGAGAGTAGCAGGTGCCAAACCGATGTAGTCGGCGAACACCTGTTGAGTCATGTGTTGAGACTCCATTACTTGTCTAATTCGATCCTTCATGCTACTAATGATGCTAAAATAGGGCCAAAATGGCCATTTTTCGTTCTGTTTACAAAGGTAAATCAAATTTTTGAAATAAACAAGAAATGTAGATAAAATTTAGATTTTTAAACTTTTGATTTGTGTTTTTATATTTGTAAATCTATAAAGCGAAAAGCTGAAAATCATCGTTTGAAATTACAAACTCAAATTTACATAAACAAACCATTACAAAGGTTTTGTTCAATCCAAATTGATAATAAACTGGCTTTTAATGAGATAATTACGCGTTACTATTTATGAAATTCTGCATATTCAAAAAGCTGGTTCGTAAAAGGGGTAAAATTTTAAACACTTTTATAATAAATACGTGTAACAATCTGATTTTTAGTTGTTTATGTGTGATGAATATTAATGCATATTGTTGAAATTTAAATTAATAATTTGAATGTTCAGAAATATAAATCAATATTGAATGCTAAATATTTTAGTTTTAATCTTTGAATTTGTGTTTCAAAATACAAATTTTTACGTCTTATTTTTTTAGTTTCAAAATCCAAATACAAGAAATCAAATCTTAAAGAATGCAAAATCCGAATTTTAGGGTAGTCAGCAGCCCAAAATTAGCCATTTCTCGCATATTCTGGACAACGGGAGGAAGATTTTAAAATATGCGAGTTTTGAAGGGGTAAAAATCGCCTAAAACCCCTGCCCTATTAGGCATTTCAAGCCCAAAAAAGCGCTCCTGAAAAGCGCCATTTTTGGAAATTCTAGAGCTGGAAAATGAAACTTTTAAAAAAGTGCAGCGAAAATCGAGCTAAAAATTAGTGCAAAATGTAAAAGATTATCTCCTTCATCAGCTCACCTGGAGGCGTATTTGGATTATCCAGTCCCTTACTTTTTGCATCGATCTCACGAAGCTTCGAAATGATCTGCATCACCTTCATGCCGGAGTAGTTCCTCATACCCGTCATGTACCTCTTCGCATCCCATGGTTTTACCTCCAACCACTCCGCTACCCTCTCCTGGCTTTGATTGTTTGGTGCATAGTACGCAATCATTAAATTTTGGAAATAATTAAAAAGCAAAGGTAAAAATGAATAAATACTGCCAGCTTTTGGATTATCATCGAAATATTTAATGATTTGATTGGCTTTATACACGTTTCTATTCACAATAGCATCGCGTAATTCATAGCCATTAAACTCCTTACTGACGCCAATTTGGTCTTCTACAACCTGTGGGGTCACCTTTTTATTGCCCTCAGGCAGCGCCAGAATCACCTTTTCCAACTCTCCAGTGAGACGACTGAGGTCAGAACCGATATTATCGGCAATCATTTGCGTTGATTTGGGGTCAATGCTCACTTCTCGACGCTTCAGATAGCCCTCAATAAAGGCAGGAAGGTCACGATCACGCAGTTTTTTGCTCTCAAAAAGCATCCCTGCACTCTGAATCGCCTTCACATATTCGCGTTTTCTACCATCTACATTACCGTTTTTGTGGCACATCACAAGGATGGTAGAGGGCATCGGCGCCTTAAAATACTTCTCCAGCGCCTCTGTCTGCTTCACATTCTGGGCCTCTTTCACAATCAGTACCTGATATTCTGACATCATGGGATAACGACGTGCTGCATCAGCTATCTGGGCTGCTGTCACATCAGAGCCATAGAGCACTGTCTGGTTGAAATCGCGCTCCTCAGGCTGCAGCACATGCTCTGCAATATAGTCGGCAATACAGTCGATATAGTACGGCTCCTCACCCATCAGATAATAGACAGGAACGAACTGACGAGCCTTTAAATCGGCCATAATACTATCAAAACTGACACTTTTTGCTTCTGCCATGATGATTTTTCGAATATTATTTGTACTTTTGCGGGTACAAAGATAATAAAATGTATCGATTAAACCTACCTCCATACCCAATAAAAATCACTGAGAAGGGTGAAAAACAGCATATTTTCGACTTTTTGCGTCGAAAATACGTTGCCTTGACACCTGAGGAATGGGTGCGCCAGCACTTTGTCCATTTCCTGGTGGATCATAAGGGCTACCCCAAGGGTCTGCTGGCTAACGAGGTGGAGCTGAAGATTGGTGAGAAGCGACTGCGCTGTGACACCTTATTATATAATAAAGAGGCTGTGCCTCGCATGATTATCGAGTACAAAGCCCCTACTATACAACTTCAGCAGAAGACTTTCGACCAGATTTCGGCCTACAATCTCCTGCTGAAAGTGGATTATCTGATAGTCAGCAACGGACTCCAGCATTTCTGTTGTAAGATGGACTACGCTGAGCAGCGCTACATCTTTCTGGAGGATATTCCTAACTACGAAATTCTTTGATTAATCTTCCATGTCGCTGGCATCAGTCGTCTTCTTCGATGAAGCCGACTTGCGGATAGCGCGCTTACGTGAAGACTTCTTCTCCTCGCCAGTAGTCTTGTCGATCTTTACGCCAGCCAGTTCCGGATCAATCATGATACGACCACAGTACTCGCAGACGATGATCTTCTTGTGCATCTTGATGTCGAGCTGACGCTGGGGCGGAATCTTGTTGAAGCAACCACCACAGGCATCGCGCTGTACATAAACCACACCCAGACCATTGCGTGCATTCTTACGGATACGCTTGAATGAGGTGAGCAGACGTGTCTCGATCTTCGACTCAAGATCCTTCACCTTCTCCTTCAGCTTCTCTTCCTCAGCACGTGTCTCAGTCATAATCTCCTCAAGCTCAGAGCGTTTCATATCCAGGTCGCCCTGACGCTCCGTGATCACCTCCTCGTTAGCCTGCAACTCGTTCTGCTTCTCCAGGATACGAGCGTTGGCCTCACGGATCTTCTTGTTGCAGAGCTCAATCTCCAATGTCTGGAACTCGATCTCCTTGCTCAGGGTATCGTACTCACGATTGTTCTTCACCTCGTCGAGCTGACTCTTATAACGAGCCACACTGGTCTCAGCGTCAACAATCTCACCCTTCTTCTGGGTGATGGCACGCTGGAACTCAGAAATCTCATTCTTGATCTTATCAACACGAGTGGTCAGACCAGCGATCTCGTCTTCCAGGTCCTGAACCTCAAGAGGCAGCTCACCTCTCAGTGCACGCTTCTCATCGATAGCAGAGAGCGCTGACTGAAGCTGATAAAGGGTTTTCAGCTTCTCTTCCACAGTCAAATCTGTAGGATCTTTCTTTGCCATAATTTTTTACGTTTATAGATATAATATTGGATTCGTATTTGTCTCTGCAATCATTGTTTTCACCCCAGGGCACTGCTGCTGGATGATCTCCTGGAACACCTCGGTAGTGAACTGCTCACTCTCATAGTGACCAATCACGCAGATCTGGATCTGCTGTTCGTAACCGAAGTACTGGTGATAGTGCATCTCACCTGTGATAAAAGCGTCAGCCCCTGCTTTCACGGCGTCGTCGAGCAGGAAATCACCTGCACCACCACAGATAGCCACCTTCTTCACAGGGCGCTGCAACAGCATGTTACATCTGGCGCACTCCACCTGGAAGGCTTTCTTCACTTGAATCACGAAATCGTCAGACGCCATGGACTCAGGCAAAGTGCCGATAACACCACTGCCAGCCTCGATCCCATCCACCGTCTTTGAGGCGAAGAACGTCACGTCTTGCAGCCCCAGTTTCTGGGCGATACGGAAGTTCACACCCCCCTTGGCATTATCCATATTCGTATGCATGGAAATCACGCAGATATCCTGCTGGATAGCCTTACGGACAGTGCGCTGCACATCCGTCAGATCACTGATGGTTTTCAACCCACGGAACAACAACGGATGATGGGATACAATCAGATTGCACCCCTTCTTGACAGCCTCGTCGATGATCCGTTCGTTGACGTCAAGACACAATAATGCCCCTGAAACCTCCGTCTCTGTCAATCCGATCTGCAAGCCAGCATTATCCCAGCTTTCCTGCAGGGGCAGAGGCGCGAATTTTTCAAGGGCGCACAAAACCTCCTTAATTTTCACGCTGCAAAATTACAAAGAAAAGCCGAAACTCAGTCTCCTCTGGCCTCAATTCTGTTCTCCGTCGCATCGTCGAGTGCAGGAAAGAAGTCGATACCAGTCAGCGCCTCAATGTCATCCACAGTCCGAACGGCCTCCTTCATCGTCTGGCGCTTCCCTTCGTTACGATAGATGAAGCCGATAGCCTTGGGAACGCCTTTCCTGCAGAGCACCACCTTAAAGAACGCCACAGGCACCCACACCTTGTTCTTGCCGATAGTGCGCTGGTTTTCAGCCTCATAGATAGGTCCGCAGACAATGTCGATGGCACCATATTCCCTCGCCCACTCACGACATTTGATCTCCAGCTCATTCCACTCGTATTTGTTGAGTCCGTGGTTCTGGGGACAGATATTCGTGAAGAGAAACGACTGCGCCATCGCCTCCTTATCCCATTTATTATCGCCAGCCGGACACATGTGTCCTCTGTCAAAGCGCGAGTTATAATAGTCGTTATTGGTGGCTCTGGGTTTTACGTCCTGATCCTCAGTAAACATCATCTCCTTGCGCTGGTTCTGCCCCTTGGTATGCTCCTTCGTGAGATGCCACGCCACCCAGTTGGGATTCCTTGTGTCACGATTATAAGAGGTGGTATAGCCTTTGCGCTGCAAGATCTGTTCAGGACGATCCTTTAAGGGGGCAGGCAACTCATACATCACAGGGGTCTTGGATTGGGCCTCACAAGAGGTGCAGACCAACAGCATCGCCACCATCAGCGTGAGTTTGCCAAACTTATCGAACAGCTTGCCATCACACAGCCAGAGACTCGCGATCAGCGCCAGCACTGAAGCTGCCACACAGGCTGATGTCAGCGACAGCATCACCACAAAGGCAGTCAACGGCTCCATCCCTGACAAAAGCAGTCCACAGAGCAACAAAGGCATCGTAAAGAGTCCCATCACAGCGAGGTTGGCTGACGCTGGCGAGAGAATCGACTGCACAGCACGCTTCACAAACGGGATGAGCGCCTGCAGGTGGTTCTTGCCGTTACCACGACGATACTCATATTCCTGTTCATCCACCTTCAGCGCAGAGAAATAAGTGCCCAGGCCACGAATCTGACTGGCCGTCGTATGACCTGCCAGCAGCGCCATCACAGGCACAAACCAAGTGGCATAGAGACTCTGATCCAAGGGCAGGACGGCCAGGCGCAGATAGAAACCAGGCAGCAGCATACCCACCAACTGTCCCACAGCCACAGGCCAGAGGAAACGCTTAACATTCAGTTTCAGACGTATCAGCACCACCGCAGCCGTATAACAGGCCAACAGCACCACCCACCCCAGGTGAAGGGCCAGATAGTCATAGCGAAAGAGTGCCCACACCATCAGACAGACCACCAGCAGCTGACCGATCATCCTGGCTACGGCCACCCCGAAGGTGCGCAACAGTTTCTTGTCCCACAAGTAGAGCACGCCTGCTGGGATCACCAGCAGCAGAAGCCCGCATATTGCATGTATGATTAAACTACTATTCATCAGTTTTGATTAGATATTAATAACTTTGTCTGCACGATCGATCACCATTGGGTCACGACTCGTCACCACAACCGTCTTTCCCTGCTCAGCCTGTTGCTGCAACAGCCCCACCAGCTGGTAGGCATGCTCTGATGACAGCAAGGCCGTTGGCTCATCGGCAATGACGATGGGTTTATCTCCGCTTTCCTGCAAGGTCTGGGTTGCCAGGAGCATGAGCTCGTCAGCTGTCAGAGGCGCCTTGGGCTGAGCGATCTCAGCTGTAGGCAGCACCTCGTTCCAGACGGCATATTCGTCAGCCTCGTCCTCTGGTGCCTCTGCCTCTTCCTGTGGAATCCGCAAGGCCTGTGCATCCTGAGGCAGATAAACCATCATCTCACGAAACGCATGCGAGGAATAGATGGTCAGCAGCTCGCCGTCCACACTCACAAAGCCCTCCTTGACAGGCAGAAAACCCATCAGCGTACGGATCAGCGTGGTCTTTCCTGAGGCTACATCCCCAGTGATACAAGTCAGCTCACCATCGTAGGCTATAAACGACAAGTTCTCTGTCAGTACGCGTTCTCCAACGGCAATCGTAACGTTCTTTACTTCTAACATCGTCAGTATTTTGCTGCAAAGGTACAAATAATTCTAATTTCTTAATTCTTAATTTCATTTTTTTTGTACCTTTGCACCCAAATTATGGAATATAAGTCAAATCATCACGCTTCAACTTGGCGCTTACCTGCCGAATGGGAGCCTCAGTGGAGTGTGCAGCTCACCTGGCCGCACGCCAAAACAGACTGGGCACCAATCCTGGGGGAGATCACAGCCACGTATGAGGAGATGGCGCGTGTGATCAGCAAGCGCGAACAGCTGCTGACCGTAGGGCCTGAAGGGTGCAAGATCCGACTTGATTCCGACGATACCTGGGCGCGCGATCATGGTTTCATCTCACTGACGGATGATCAGGGCCATTGCCGATTACTCGATTTCTGTTTCAACGGCTGGGGCGAGAAGTTCCCTGCCTCACAGGATAATGCCCTGAACCGTCAGCTCTATGAGTTGGGTGCTGTCAGGGGCGACTATGTGGATTGTCTCGACTTCGTGCTCGAAGGGGGCTCCATCGAGAGCGACGGACGTGGTACGATCTTCACCACCACAGGCTGTCTGCTGGCACCTCATCGTAACCAGCCCCTCACGAAAGCAGAGATTGAGGCACGCCTGAAGAAAGAGCTGTTTGCCCAGCGCATCCTCTGGATCGATCACGGCAACCTGACTGGCGATGATACAGATGGCCATATCGACACACTGGTGCGCATCTGTCCGGATGACACCTTATTATACGTAGGTTGCGACGATGAAACTGACGAGCAGTATGCCGAACTGAAGTTGATGGAGGAGCAACTGACGACATTCAGAACTCTCGAAGGCAAGCCCTACAGGCTGCTCAAGCTCCCTATGCCAAGAGCCATCTATGATGGTGAGGATCGTCTGCCTGCCACCTATGCCAACTTCCTGGTCATCAACGGGGCCGTGCTCTGTCCCACCTATGCCCAGCCTGATCTCGACGCAGCAGCCCTCCGTCTCATCGGCGAGGCCTTCCCTGATCGCGAGATCGTGCCCATCGATTGCCGTAGTATTATCAAACAACATGGCAGCTTGCATTGCTGCACCATGCAATTTCCAAAAATATGAAAGTAGGATTCTTACAACAAGCCAATAGCGCAGACCTGCATCAGAACATCCTGCGTTTGTCAGAAGGTATTTCCGACCTTGCAAAACGTGGGGCGGAACTGATCGTGCTGCAGGAGCTTCACAACTCCCTGTATTTCTGTCAGGTGGAGGATGTCAACAACTTCGACCTTGCAGAACCTATCCCTGGGCCCTCTACCAAGCTCTATGGTGAACTTGCCAAGCAGTTTGGCGTGGTGATCGTCACCTCGCTCTTTGAGCGTCGTGCAGCAGGTCTCTACCACAACACGGCTGTGGTGCATGAGAAGGATGGCTCCATCGCAGGCATCTACCGCAAGATGCACATCCCCGATGATCCTGCCTACTACGAGAAGTTCTACTTCACCCCTGGCGATCTCGGCTTCCATCCCATCGATACCAGCGTAGGTCGTCTTGGCGTGATGGTGTGCTGGGATCAGTGGTATCCTGAGGCAGCACGCCTGATGGCCCTTCAGGGGGCAGAGATCCTCATCTATCCCACTGCGATCGGCTATGCTGCCAGCGACACGCCAGAGGAGCAGCAGCGCCAGCGCAGAGCCTGGCAGACAGTGATGCGAGGCCATGCCGTTGCCAACGGCCTGCCCGTTCTGGCCGTCAATCGTACTGGATTCGAGCAGGATCCCAGTGGTCAGACGGAGGGCATCCAGTTCTGGGGCACCTCTTTCCTCGCTGGTCCTCAGGGCGAGATCATCTATGAGGCCTCTGCCGATGAGGAGGAGAGCATCATCATCGAACTCGACCTCCATCATTCAGAGGATGTGCGGCGCTGGTGGCCGTTCCTGCGAGATCGGCGCATCGACGCCTACGGAGATATCCTCCAACGGTTTATCGATTAATAAGCAAACTTCAAAATAGAAAGCAAACTTCAAACATCCATAAAGATTATGAGCAACCAACTCAGATTTCAGGTCGTAGAAGAGGCCTTTAAGAAGAAGGCCCTTGAGGTGCCGACACCCTCAGAGCGACCCTCCGAATACTTCGGAAAGTACGTATTCAACCGTCAGAAAATGTTTAAGTACCTCCCTGCTGAGGTGTATAACAAAATGATCGACGTGATGGAAAATGGCGCCAGCCTCGACCGTTCTATCGCCGACGCTGTGGCCTTAGGCATGAAGCAATGGGCACAGGACATGGGAGCCACCCATTACACCCACTGGTTCCAGCCGCTGACGGAGGGCACTGCCGAGAAACACGATGCCTTCGTAGAGCACGACGGCAAGGGCGGCATGATGGAAAACTTCGACGGCAAGCTGCTCGTACAGCAGGAGCCTGATGCCAGCTCTTTCCCCAACGGTGGTATCCGCAACACCTTTGAGGCACGCGGCTATTCGGCCTGGGATCCCACGTCGCCAGTGTTCATCATCGACGACACGCTCTGTATCCCCACCATCTTCATCGCCTATACGGGTGAGGCCCTCGACTATAAGGCACCACTGCTGCGTTCCATCCGTGCCGTCACCAAGGCGGCAGAGGATGTCTGTGGCTATTTCTACAAAAACGTGAAGAAGGTACAGGTGAACCTGGGTTGGGAACAGGAGTATTTCCTCGTTGACGAGGGACTCTATTCCGCACGCCCTGACCTGCTCATGACAGGACGCACGCTGATGGGCCATGAGAGCGCCAAAAACCAGCAGATGGACGATCACTACTTCGGCACCATTCCTGACCGTGTACAGGCCTTTATGAAGGATCTGGAGATTCAGGCGCTGGAGCTGGCCATCCCCTGTAAGACGCGTCACAATGAGGTGGCGCCCAACCAGTTCGAGCTGGCACCGATTTTCGAGGAGTGCAACCTTGCCGTCGATCATAACATGCTGCTCATGTCACTCATGAAGCGCGTGGCTCGCAATCATGGTTTCCGTGTGCTGTTACACGAAAAGCCCTTCGATGGCATCAACGGCTCAGGAAAGCACAACAACTGGAGTCTGACGGCCAGTCAGGGAGAAGGCTCTACCCTGCTCCACGCCCCTGGCAAGACGCCAGAGGAGAACCTGCGCTTCGTCACCTTCATCGTCGAGACGCTGATGGCTGTCTATCGCCATAACGGTCTGCTGAAGGCCTCTATCGTCAGCGCCACCAACGCCCATCGTCTGGGTGGTAACGAGGCGCCTCCTGCCATCATCAGCTCGTTCTTGGGCAAGCAGCTCACAGAGCTCCTCGACCACATCGAACTCTCCGACAAGGACGACCTCTTCAACCTGAAGGGCAAGCGTGGCATGGAGATCGACATCCCACAGATCCCTGACCTCATCATCGACAATACCGATCGCAACCGCACCTCTCCCTTTGCCTTCACAGGTAATCGTTTCGAGTTCCGTGCACCAGGTTCTTCAGCCAACTGCGCCTCGGCGATGATAGCCCTGAATTCCGCAATGGCAGAAGCTCTTCAAAATTTTAAACAGCGTGTAGATGCGAAGATAGCCGCTGGCGACAGCAAGGTATCAGCCATCCTCGATGTGCTGCGCGAAGATATCAAGACCTGCAAACCCATTCGTTTCGACGGCAACGGCTACAGTGAGGCATGGGTAAAAGAGGCTGCCAGTCGTGGTCTCGACGTGGAGAAGTCATGCCCGAAGATCATCGAGCACTACCTCGACGACACCAGCGTACAGATGTTCGAAGCCACCAAGGTGATGAACCGCAAGGAACTTGAAGCCCGTAATGAAGTGAAATGGGAAACTTATGTAAAAACCGTACAGATTGAAGCCCGTGTCATGGGCGATTTGTCGATGAACCACATCATCCCCGTCTCCACCCATTACCAGTCGCAGCTCATCAAGAACGTGCAGGGCATGAAAGATGTGTTCCCAGAGGATCAGGCCAACCGCCTCTCAGCCCGTAACATGAAACTGATTCAGGAGATTGCCGAGCGCACGGAAAGCATCGAACAGCTCGTCGAAGAGCTCACCGATGCCCGTCGCATAGCCAATCGCATCCCCAGCATCCACGAGCGCGCCATCGCCTATCATGATACTGTCTGTCCGAAGATGGATGCCATCCGTTCAGAGATCGACCATCTTGAGATGATTGTAGAAGATGGTCTCTGGTCGCTGCCAAAGTATCGCGAGTTACTGTTTATTCGCTGATGCGATAATCGTATTATAATAACTGCAGAAGTCTGCCCATCGATAATAAGGAGCATTATCGGTGGGCACTGGCAGTTTAGCCTCCTTGCCGTTCAACAGGCATTTCACCAGCACATCCTGTCCCTCATTGCCACGATAGAACACCAGTTGGATATTTGAAGCCATACACGTCTGGAAGTTCTGGTAGCAGTTCTTCACCTCGTAGGGATCCACAGGATCCAGATCAGCCCCATTGATGCCCATCAGCACTGTCAGCGGACCAATACACGTGTCGTGGCCGAATCGCAGGTCAGCCACACGGTCACAACTGCCGCCAATCACCGCATCTGCCTTCTTCATGATATCCTGCAAGATGGGAATCATATAATACTTATTGTCGAACACCCAGGAATACGAGCCTAAGTTCGACTGCTCCCAACGGGCTATCATCTCTTCATCATTCACGATGTTACCCATCAGACCCTTATGGTTGATACTCGGCAGCGAGGTGTAGAGGTTGATCAGATCCTCACCCATGCGCCACATAGGTCCTAAGCCATCCGTCGTGGTAAACACACGATTCAGCACCACCTTACTCAAGGAGTCGTTGCTCTTGAACTGATCGAGGTTGAACTCATAACGCGGATGCGCCTTGAGGAAGTTATGCTTCACAGGATTATTACCATCTATGGGCACCACACCGTCGAGCGTGAAGCGCGACGACTGCTCCCTGACCTCCAGCTTCGGATTACACTGCGTCAGTTCCTGACAGAAGGCCGACATACTCAGCACGCAGCGCCCTGACAGCGAGGCGATAGCCAGCACGTTGCCACCCTTCTCAAACACCTCAGGAAACGCGTTATACATCCTTCTGGCAATACCCTGATGCTGTTCCCAACCGAGTTGCGTCAGTTCACTCCACCCCGTCATCAACTCGTCCTTTACAGTCTCGAAACGCTGATAGAACGCCTCACCCTCAGCCGTCAGCTGCTGACGCTCATGTGCCTTTGTCAACAGCGTGTCCAAATCCTTATATAACTGGCTGTTCCAATAATAGCGTGAGCCATGACGGGAATAATGGCTGATATAAAAAGGTTTGTAACCATCGGGGGCCTTGGTCAGCGTCACGTCCTCAAACTGGTAAGGACAGTCGTTGCCGTATGCCTTCTGCGGACATGCCTTCAACACCTCGTTCACATCAATTCTCTGGGCACCTGCACTGATTGTCAGGGAAGCTAAGATAAAGGTAGTAATCAGTTTTCTCATTGTCTTTTAGCTTTGATTTGCCCGCAAATATAAGAAATAATTTCAGAATTAGCACAAAAAAAACGATAAATTCGCAAAAAATGTCTATCTTTGCCCCTAAGAATGGCTTGGAAACTGAAATATCGCTGCGCTTCATGCGGTTATGAAGCAGAGATCTACGAGGGACAAGGGCTCTTCCGTCAGCAGATCTCAGCCATGAGTTGTCCTGACTGCAAGACGATTCAAAACATCGTCGTAGGTGGTATCATCGGTGATATCGCCCCCTCCTTCCGAAGCGAGGCAGGGCGTCTGTGCCTCAACTGTGGCAGCGACAAAATCCGCCCTTGGGACAAACACACCTGCCCCAAATGCCAAGGCGACATGCAACCCACTGGCGAAAAAGAGTTCTGGACGTAAAAACACAAACCTATGCATTGTTTTTGCATAGGTTTTTTGTATCTTTGCAGCGGACTAATAAAAAAAAGTGTATGGCAAAGAACCTTTTATACAAGTATGTCTGGTTGGTGGAAACCATCAATAAGGCCAAGAAGATCACTTTCGAGGAGATCAATCAGAAGTGGATGGATGAAGAACAGGGGTACGATGAAAAAACAAAAACTGTCAAGCCCCTTCCCCTCAGAACCTTCCATACGTGGCGTCAGTACATCGAGGAAATATTTGGTCTCATTATTGAAAATGAGAATAGTGGTCAATATCGCTACTATATCCAGAATGCTGATGATTTGAAGAACGGCTCCATACGCAGTTGGCTCTTCAGGACGCTGGCAGTAAGCAAAATGATGCTCGACAGTGTGAGTATCAAAGACAAAATTCTTCTTGAAGAAGTTCATGATGGCAGAGAGTATCTGCCTGTGATATTAGAATCTCTGAAAAAGAATATCGCATTAAAGATGACCTACCAGAGTTATTGGCGCGACGAGGCCAATACGTTCGAGATTGAGCCCTATTGCTTGAAAGCCTTCAAACAGCGCTGGTATCTCGTAGGTCGTAGTCCCTACTATGACAAGATCATGATTTATGCCCTCGATCGTATTCATCAGTTAGAACTTACAGAGAGTTCTTTCGACTATCCAAAGGATTTCAAGGCAGAAAAATACTTCGACGATTGTTTCGGCATTATCGCAGATCAGAATGTCAAGGTTGAGACTGTCAAGCTCAAAGTGTCAGCAGGCCAAGCCAAATACCTCAACAGTCTCACGCTGCATGAGTCACAGGAAGAAATAGAGCGCACTGATGAATATAGCATCTTCACAGTAAAGCTTCGTCCTACCTTCGATTTCCAGCAGGAGATCCTTTCCATGGGTAGCGACATCGAGGTCCTCTCTCCCAAGTGGTTCAGGGAAGATACGGCTGAGAGAGTGAAAGCCATGTGGAACAAATACAAGGAGGACTGAATATGCGAGACTTTGCTGCAATTGATTTTGAGACAGCCAACAACGAGCGTACCAGTGTCTGCTCCGTTGGTGTCGTTATCGTCAGAAATGGCGAGATTGTTGATTCCTTCTACTCTCTGATCCAGCCAGAACCCAATTACTATAATTATTGGTGTTCCCAGGTGCATGGTCTCACACGTCAAGACACAGAGGATGCCCCCATCTTCCCTGAAGTCTGGAAGCAGATTGAACCACTGATCGAGGGACTTCCCCTCGTGGCCCATAACAAGGCCTTCGATGAGAGTTGCCTGAAGGCCGTCTTTCGCACTTACCAGATGGACTATCCTGATTATCCGTTCTACTGCACCTGCATCGCTTCTCGCAAAGCATTCCCTGTGCCTGGATAGCCAGAGAAATCCTATAATTTTCAACATTTTAGTGAGATTTTCCAAAGGTGTGCACTTTTTTAGCACACCTTTCTTCTATCTTTGCATCGTGAACATAAAAAAGTGATGTAAAGATGGAAACAAAACAGAAGAAACAGATGGATTTGCTCACAGCCATAGAGCAGATCGTAGAAAAGGCCATGGGCTCTAAGTTAAGTCCTGAATTCTATCGTAAAGCCTCTCGATATATTAAATATGTCTCAGACAAACTTGATCTGACCAAGGAGCAGAGTGTCATATTGGCCCTCTTCATGAATAGAAGTGATGACAATCGTATCCGTATTAGCGAGTTATCTGGCGATGTGGCATGCTCTACAATCCACATATTACGCTACATGAACGACATTGATGTGCTGGAAAAGAGGGAATTCATCCGTTGTTGTAGAGACTTTAATGGTTATAGAAAGAGTGTTTCGTATAGAGTACCCTACGATGTCATTGAAGCCATGAAGCGTGACGAGAAGTATGCTCCAAGAAAATGTACTGGTCTCTCATGTCAGGAACTCTTTGGAGAACTCGAAGAGTTATTTGATTTGCGTAAAGAGAATGAGTTAACCTATGAGGCAATGACTCAAAAAGTAAATTCTCTATTTGAAGATAATAAGCAACTTCAATTCGTTCAAACTGTGAATTTTTTAACTAATGAGAATGATGAAAAGATGCTATTAATCTTATTCTGCCATCTGTGTGTGAACAATGGTGACGACAATATTGGCTTTCATGATTTAGATTTTTTGTTTGATGACAAACGAGAATGGAACCGTCATAAAAGATGGATCAGTAATGGGGAGCATTTCCTTATTTGTGAAAATATCATTGAGTATAACAATGACAATGGGATGGTCGATCGTGAATCGTTCCGAGTTACTCAGGAGTTCAAGGATAAAGCTCTAAACGAGGTGGTCCTGAAAACAAGGAATAGGGATAAGAACAAAAGCGATTTTATCCATTCCGACAAAATCGTCGAGAAGCAACTCTTCTATGGTCAGCGTATCCAGAACCAAATCGACGAGCTTAGTGGTCTCTTGGATGAAAGTCACTATCAGGAAATCACCTCTCGCATGAAGAAGGCCGGCTTCCGCTGTGGTTTCACCTGCCTGTTCTATGGAGCCCCTGGCACTGGAAAGACAGAAACCGTTCTTCAGCTGGCTCGTCAGACAGGTCGAGATATCCTGCAAGTAGATGTGTCCAAAATCAAAAGCTGCTGGGTGGGCGAAAGTGAGAAGAATATCAAAAACCTCTTTGATACCTATAGAGATAAGGTGAAGAAGAGTAAAAAAGCCCCTATCCTGCTCTTTAACGAGGCTGATGCTATCATCAATAAACGCAAAGAAGGCGCAGAGAGATCTGTTGATAAGATGGAGAATTCTATACAGAACATTATCCTTCAGGAGATGGAGAACCTTGATGGCATTATGATCGCCACCACCAACCTGGCTCAGAACATGGACAAGGCTTTCGAGCGTCGATTCCTCTATAAGATCAAGTTCGAGAAGCCCACTTTGGAGGCTCGCATGCACATCTGGCATGAGATGATCCCTACTCTCTCTGAGGATGAGACCAAGACACTGGCAGAGAAATACGATTTCAGTGGAGGCCAGATCGAGAATATCGCGCGCCACAATGCCATCAATGGCATCCTCTATGGCGATAAGGGCAACACCCTCGAAGCCCTCATGTCCTACTGCGACAGCGAGTGCCTCGAAACAAAACAAACCAGGAAAATCGGATTCTGAGGATATCATTCTCCAGGCATCTGAAACAAAAATGCCCCTCATTTCTTGCAACTTTCAATAATAATCCTTATATTTGCAATCGAAACTTAAAACTATATAGATATGGCAAATTTAGAATTCTGTCCTTTTATACTCACTCTCTGCAAGAATCTTGCAGAAAGACAGAGCCACTGCCCTACCCAAGTTCGTTAAAGCACTGATTGCTACACATGAGGTTGTAGGTATTTGATTATAATTTCGTAAAGTTTGACTAGTTTATTCTGATATGGAAGAAATGAACGATAAATTGAAACAGATTGCGCTTTGGTTATTTGAACTAACAAATTCGGAAAAGCAAGCAAGAAAAAACATCCTTTATGAGAATTCAAATAACAATGAGAATTGGCATTCCCGTATTCTAAGAATGCTTCTAGAATATCATGAGAATGATAGTTATCCCATTTTGGATTCATTCATAGATTTATTAAATAAAAAGATGAATCTTTCCATCAATATGGTAAGCAATTATACAACACATCCAAGAGTTGAATGCTATAATGAATGGGAGCATATTGATACTTTGGTAAGAATTAATAATGATGCTCTTGTCATAGAGAACAAGATTAATTGGGCCGTAGACCAAGATGCTCAGATTGAAAGGTATATTAAAACAATCATCCAAAATCCGATGATTGATGGCAATAACATATATGTTATATATTTGACTTCAGACGGTAATAAAATAGTTTCAGACTACAGTTTTACAGAAGAAGCAAAAAGGCTCATAGGAAAGAATCATTTTATCCCCCTTAATTATTTAAATGACATTTTGCCTTGGCTAAAAGATACAATATTGGATATAGAGAATAAAATTTTGTTTTCATCCATATTGGTATATATTGACTATTTGGAAAATATGTTTAAAAATGAGAGTGATTATCAAATAACGAATAAAATCATTGAGAAAATGGAAGAAAAAGAAATTGGCATAAAAAATCTGGAAGAGTGTTTTAAGGTTCTGGATGGCGCAACAAAATTTGTGAATGAATTGAATAAAATAAAAGAGCAAAAGATACAAGAAGTTGCAGATTCGTATATTATAACTCCCTTGAAATCATTCCTTGAAAAGAAAGATAAACAATTAGTAATCAGAAAAGCAGAGTTTTTCTTAGGATATTTCAATATTGAGATAAAGCATCAATCATGGAACAAATGCTGTATCCATCTGGGAATTTGGCAATATAAAGTATACGGAGGATTAGCATATGATGATCCTAAAGCGCCTCTATCTCAAGATATTCTAAATAGACTGAAAGCAAAATTCGATGGTTGGAAAGGTGATAATAACGAGCCTATATGGAATTATTTTAAAGAGTACAAGGATTATTATAGCCTTGATGCTTGGAAGAAGATAGAGATGATAGGAAAGGGATCATTTGTCGAATATGTAGAATGGTTTGTTGATGATTTCTATGACAAAATTAAAGATGAGAATGCTAATCTTTAAGCCGTGAATATTGTTATGGAATCATAATGCTCACTTACATCTCCAACTCTGCCCACTACAAAGAAGTGCTTTCACATGTTTTGCATGTGAAGGAGTCTTTGTGGATTGGGACTGCTGATTTCAAGGATCTGTAGAAATAGAAAAAGATAATAGATTCCATTCACTTTCTTTATAGGTGTGCCTTAATACGGCGCACCTTCTTTTTATATTTGCAGCGTCTTAATATAAAATGTCATATGAGAACAAAAGCATTTATCATCGCGCTATTAGTCCTTGGCGCATTGCAAGTAAGGGCGCAAGTAAATAACGTTTCTGCTTTCAGTCAGAAGCTGCAGGAAAGAGAGCAGAAGAAGAAAGATGAGGTTAAAGCCCTTGAGGATCTGTTGGTCCAATACAAGGCTTTGGTGCCTGGATTGGTTAAGGTGAAACTAACAGTACAGGATCCCATCGAGGTATCCAAAGGGCAGTTCGTCTCCATGATCAGTATGGGCGAGCCAAGAGGTGGCCGCGATATTACCTTTGGCAAGAGTGATGGTAAGATCAATTCCATCGCCCATCATTTTTCGCACTATACAAAGCGAATTGGTCATACCAGCAAAGACCAATACGTCAAGAACGGGGAAACCATCGAAAGCAACCTGAGAAACTGGCTGAGAAATACAGATAACTGCGTCCTGATGTCTATGAATATCGATTTTGATTTAGACAACAACAAGAAGGATCAGATTCTGAAACTCTTTGATGAGACCATCAGCAAGTTGGCATTATCAGATGAAGAGATTGCCGATTTTGAGAAGAACAATGTCAGCTATACCACCAGTTTCCTGCTTTTTGAGCCATGCATCCCACAAGTCTGGCATGGCATCGCATTAAGAAACAGCCCTGAGGTGCTGTCAGACATTTGCACTCGCTTCCTCGAAGTGGGTTATGAGGCATTATCTAATTTTGTCATTAAGGATAATCTGGGTGTAACGTCGTCATTCCTGGCACATCAGATCATGAAGAATCTCATAGAATCAAATAAAGGTCATGACACCAGTAGCGCAGAGAAGATTGATCCTGAGGGTAAGACAACGGTTATCAATACCAAAATCGGTTTCCTGACCAGTGGCGAAGGCTTATTCTCGCCTGCAGTCTATATCGAACAATTACCATACGTCAGTTTCACATTCAAATCCTATCAGGATCGCGGCTATCTGAATTACAAAAATTATGGCAATGGATGGGTTATCCACTTCCTGATACCCAAATCAGAATTCTCGAAATACACCAATTTCACCATCGAACAAAGAAAATAAGCACAAAATAGTGAGATTCTTCAAAGGTGTGCCTTTTATCGGCACACCTTTCTTCTATCTTTGCATCGTGAAATAAATCGTAGTAACAAAACATTAAGATTATGGCAACAAAAGTATTAAGCAACGAATTCATGCAGAACATCGCAACAGAGGAGGCATGGAAAGAGTTATCAAGTAACTTCAGCTGGACAGAGGCTATGCTGGAGAAGTACCAAGACAAAGTTGATTGGGATGAGATCTCTGAGAACAGAAACATCCGTTGGACTCTCCCAATGATTCAGAAGTTCCAGAAGAAGATCATCTGGGACAAGTTCTCTGAGTATGCTGACGAGAACGTTCTCACAGAACCAATCATCGAGGCCTTTAAGGAGCGTTGGAACTGGCACGAGCTCTCTGGTAACAATGAATTACCATTAACGTACGATCTCCTCGAGAAGTATGCCGAGAAGTGGGACTGGGAACGTATTATCGACAGCTATGGACACGACATTTACGACAAGAACGCCATCGAGTTCTACGAGAAGTTCAAGGATTATATCCCTGTCTTCAAGCTCCAGAACACCCGTCTGTGGAGCAGTATTGTCGAGCAGAGATCAAAGCAACTCGCAGCAGAAATTTGTATGTAACAAACATCACATCCAAAGAACAGATGCTCAGGGAATTCATTCTCTGGGCATCTGAGGTAAAAAACACCTCATTTCTTGCGACATTCAATAATAATCCTTATATTTGCAAACGAAACAAATAGCTAAAAGCCAATGAGTAAAGTATTTCGCATCACGCCAAAGCTTATAAAACGGGCAAATGGCACAGTGTTGACCCCTGATATGGTTATCACTGTAACCACTCGCCAGCATACCACTGACCCATTCTACAATGGCGCTGTGGAGATCCAAGAGCAATACATGCGCATGTTCCAATTCGACTACAAGCGCGCCAACTGCTCCAAATTTGATTTCGATTTCGTGAAGTTGGACTAAAATAAAGGAATTATGTTTTATTCAGATAATATACGTACAATTGTAGATAAGTTGAATGAGAGTTTCTTTGTGCCAGACATTCAACGAAGCTATGTTTGGTTGCAAAATCCAAAAGAAAAGAGAATCGAGAATCTATTTGATTCACTGATGAGGGGTTACCCTATAGGCTCTTTTTTATTCTGGAACCTAAAAAGGTCAGATATTGAGACGGACAATTCTGATAAAGAGGTGGAAGAAGGGAAACTTAATTTTCAACTCTATAAGTTTATTGAAAATTATGATGTACGCAAAAGCCACAATGAGAAAATCAATATATCTCAAGTCAAAAGTGAAGATTTGCATATCGTTCTTGATGGACAGCAGCGTTTGACTTCCCTTTACATTGGATTGAGAGGTTCACGCACCTTAAAACGCCCATATTCTCGTAAGAATGATGCAAACCAGTACGAAGAGAAGTTCTTATACTTGAACCTGCTACATTCACCAAGCGATGATAATCCTGATGACTGTTACCAATTTGAGTTCAAAACTCCTGTGGAGGCTCAGCAGGTAACAGAAGAGCAGTTATGGTTCAGAATCAATACAGTGAACAATTGGGAAACAGAAGAGGATGTGGAAGCTTTTTGTGACAAAAATAATTATGGTCGTAGTATTGAAAGACTCCTAAGGAAACTGTTTACTGTCTTATCGAAAGAGCAGATTCTTTCTTATTATGAGGAAAAAGAGAAAAGCATTGATAAGGTCTTGAAGATATTTATCCGAGTCAATAGCGGAGGTATGCAGTTGTCGTATTCAGACTTATTGATGTCCTTACTTACTGCCACGTTTAAATCTGAAATTAGAGATAAGATGGAGCGTATTGTTGACAAAATCAGAGATGATGGGTTTGGTTGTATTGGTAGAGATCAGATTCTCAAGACATGCCTGATGATGTCTGAGTGTAACCACGTTTTCAAGCTAAGTAACTTTAGTAAAGCCAATATCCGGAAAATTGAGAGCAATTGGGATGCCATTATTGAATATTTGAATGTTGCTGTAAACCTATTGGCAAGTTTTGGTTATAGGAATCAGTTATCATCTGGTTACATTGCATGTGTGATTGCCTATTATCTTTTCATAGAGAATTGTTCCAAACCCAGCAAGGAAGACAAAGCAGCAATATCAATGTTTGTTCGAATAGCTCAGATCAGATCATTCTATTCAACAGGTTTGGATGGGAAATTGTCTAAGACAAAGGAGGTGATGACGCTGTCTGAGAATTTTAGCGAGTTCCTTCAGAAAGCATATTCCAGTTTTGAGAACTTTAAAATTACTAATGAATATCTGGATTGGGCGATGGATAATGTAAGATATGGTTCAAGTGCAGTATTACCTTTGTTACAATCGCTTTATCCGAATCTGAATTATGGAACCACATCTTTCCATATTGATCACATTTATCCAAGAGCAAAGTTTAATAATTCCAATCCTCAATTTCCATTGGAATATATAGGCAAAGAAAATTGCT
Organism: uncultured Prevotellaceae bacterium; assembly: GCA_902784065.1. Lineage (GTDB taxonomy): Bacteria > Bacteroidota > Bacteroidia > Bacteroidales > Bacteroidaceae > Prevotella. Next base: position 60,684 of record CACZTJ010000004.1, read on the forward strand.
TGTTCAATCTCCAAATGTTAGAAGGAGTACAAAATGAGGAGAAAAGTGATAAAGATCCAGAACAATGGCTCTCAGAGGAGTTCCCAAACGATGAAGGAAGAAGAATCTATCTGCATGATAATTATATTCCATCAGATTTTGTACTTCATTGGGAGAACCTTTCCGCTTTTGAGTATGAAAGAAAGAAACTGATGTTACAGAAACTGCAGCAGTCATTCGGTTTATTGTCAGAAGAAAAGTTGCTCCAAGTATGATTTATATCTCCAACTCCGCCCACTACAAAGAAGTGCTTTCACGTGTTTTGCATGTGAAGGAGTCTTTGTGGATTGGAACGGCTGATATCAAGGATTTGTATATCGAGGATGGGAAAACGAAAAAGCCATTCTTGGAGGTGTTGGCTAAGTTGATTAAGAAAGGTGTGGCCGTGAGGCTGATTCATGCCAAGGAGCCAGGGCCAAACTTCAGGGAGGACTTTGACAGGTTCCCTATTTTGTATGATGGGCTGGAGAGAGTGCTTTGTCCTAGGGTGCATTTCAAGATGATGATTTTTGATGGCAAAGAGGCATATATTGGTAGTGCCAATCTCACTGGTGCTGGCATTGGCATGAAGGCAGATGGTACGCGTAATTTCGAGGCAGGCATTCTGACAGATGAGCCTGAAATCGTAGCACAAGCGATGGACCAGTTTGATGAGGTTTGGATTGGAAAACATTGTCAAACCTGCAAGCGCAAAGACTTCTGTCCAGACCCCATATTAGCATAACAATACATCTTTATTCTCACTTTCTTTTTAGGTGTGCCTTAATACGGCACACCTTTCTGTTATCTTTGCAGTGTAATCAATGGAAGAAGAAATAATAATGGATATAGATCAGCATGTAAGAGAACTATTAAAGGCGATGGCAGAGGGGGTGTATGAGAAGGAACACATCCTGGCTATGACGCTGCTGAGTGCTGTGGCTGGTGAGAGCATTTTCCTGCTTGGGCCCCCAGGAACAGCCAAAAGCCTCGTGGCACGTAGATTGAAAATGATATTCAAAGATGGTCGTGCCTTTGAGTATCTGATGTCTCGATTCAGCACACCTGATGAGATCTTTGGTCCTGTCTCCATCTCTCTGCTGAAGAGTGAAGACAGATACGAACGTGTTGTAGATGGTTTCCTGCCATCAGCAACAGTGGTATTCCTCGATGAGATTTGGAAGGCAGGTCCCTCCATACAAAACGCCCTGCTGACTGCTATCAATGAGCGTATCTATCAGAACGGACGCACCACCTTGCTGTTGCCCATGAAAGCATTGATTGCAGCCAGTAATGAGTTGCCAGCAGAAAACGAGGGTCTTGAAGCACTCTGGGATCGTTTCTTAGTACGAATGGTGTCCAACTGCATTCAGAGCGAGAACGTATTCTACAAGATGATTCGTCAGAAGAATACCAAGCCCAAACCTATTCCTGAATACCTGTTAATCACAGAGGCGCAGTATGAGAAATGGCAGCAGAAGATTGAAGAGGTGGAGATCACCAATGAGGTATGCACTGTGATTACCCATATCAGGAAGAACCTCAAAGCCGAGGCTAAGAAGGAAGAGGTAGAGGAAATGGATTTTTATATTTCAGACCGTAGATGGAAGAAATGTGTTCATCTGCTGCAGGCCTCAGCATTCATGAATGGGCGTAATTGTGTAGATCTGACTGACATCCCCATCCTGATTCATTGTTTGTGGAACAAGTCGGAGGTTATCCCTTCCATCATTGATGCGGTTTGCTCCAGTCTGACAGCTCCCATAGACGAACGGATTGCTAAACTGGGGAAGGCGATAGATATGGAACTCAAGAACGTGAGGAAAGTACAGACAACTACAAACACGACAGACTCTGACGAAGACAATTACGTACTCGTCAATTTCTTCTATTTCAATGTCTTGAAGTATCATGCAGGAAGTACCTTGTTTTACAAGATGGATTATAGTCATGTACCCTCAGGACAAACCTGTGATGGTGTTATCTACTACGATGATGCCAAGAAATCATATATCATTCACGCGATCTATACAGGAGAATTATACGATTATAAGATCAAGAACACGAAAGAGGCCAGAAGAATCAAACTCTCCAAATGTCATGGTGGCATCATCATCGACAATGTACCTTACGCTTTCCAAACCAAAAAGGCAAATCCAGAGCCTACGATCTTCAATATACCTGGAAGCCCAAGCCCAAACTTGGCATTGGCTGCACTTGAAGAAATAAGGAATGACCTTTTCACCAAGATATCCAACTTGCAAAGGCAATTTAATGATTATCGCAACCTTTTCCTATCCGATGATGACATGAAGATTGTCTCGAAATACCTCGCCCAGTGCGAAAAGAGTCTGAAGGAAATGGAGGTAAAGGCACAAAACGCCAGTTTGCTGTTATGACGAAAGACGAGATGATCACCCAAAGGCTGACTGCTTATGATGAAGCTTTCGACTTCTATATGGATAGAGGCAGGATGCCAGATGCTATGCCATCGAATGACTTGTTGGGTGGTTTTATGCAACAGGCTATCAATGAGAATCCTCAGTTAGATAGTCAGGATCCTCTATGGAAGGATATTATGAAAGAGGAAATCCTGAAGTTTATTGAGGCTATGATGAAGCTCTTCGAACCTGTAGAAAAACAATATCAAAAAGAAAAGTCGCTTATCAGGGTTTTCTCTCTTGGAAACATTGAAAAGAAAAGGGAATTGTGGCCCAAGGTTTATGGCACCATCAAGCAACATTATAAGCCAGAAGAGGTGAATATAGATGGATATGTCCAACAATTCAAGGAGTCTGCGCCTGAATCTGTGTTTGGTCCATTGATAAGGGATTGGGATGCGGCCTGTGATAATCAGCTAAAGGAGTATGAAGCTGCCTGTATTGAAAGGAATAAGACCTACTGGGAACAGAATATTCGTGAGTGCGGACATAATGACTACAAGGAAAGAAAGAAGATCCTGAGGATGTATTACAGTTATCCTCAGATGGTGGAGATCGTCAATATGATAGGCAGGGAGAAGCCTAAGAGAGAGGACGAGAAAGATGAAACCATCAGAAGGTATATCCCTTTATTGCCATCGCCCCCTACCCCTGCAGTTGAAATAGAAGAGGAGACTAATGGGAATGATCTGCAACACTTATTACCCATCGAGACGACCATCCTTGCAGACCACCAGACGGAAAGCCTGTTCTACTACAAATACGCGATGAGCCAACTACAACTGTTTGCCAATAAGCCAAAGTTAGAGAGCGTCATGAAGGTGGAGCATGCCAGGAAGAAAGAGCCTCGCCTAGAGAAAGGCCCTATCATCGTAAGCATCGATACCAGTGGCTCCATGTATGGACGACCTCTGGAGTTGGCTACTTGTCTGCTCAGGCAATTGTTGTTCATGGCAAAGAAGCAAAAACGGAACTGTTTTCTGATCTCCTTTTCTGTGAGAGCCAAAAGTATGGACTTGGCAAAGCCTGGCGCATGGAAGAAGTTGGAATCATTTCTCAATGATCGTTATACTGGTGGTACGGATGGTAATGAAATGCTAAGAGGTGGCATCCGGATGCTAAAGACTCAGATGTATGCGATGGCAGATATGCTCATCATCAGCGATTTCATGTTTGAACCACCAGAAGATCATGTGAGAAAACTCATGGAAGAAGAGCACCAGAAAGGCACTCGTTTCTATGGTCTGCAGATAGGCAGATATTCTCATGATTACGACACAATCTTAGATAAAGTATGGCGGATAGAAAAATAGAACCACTGTTCTGGATTAATCCTAACTTCAGACTTCAATTTCCATATTTCAGCATCAAGTGGTATCAGATTGACCATCAGGTGTTGCTTCAGGAAGCGATGCAGAAAGGCATGGGTAAGATGGTGTATCAAACCAAAAAGAACCTCATGATGATCATGTTACGTGAGGACCATTCAGGACTTGATTTGCTGTATTCAGAATGCACCCAGTTTAAGAATCTTAGACTACAGGGCTGGTTGCGTATCAATATACGAGATCAGATCATCATTAGGGCAAAAGAGGTACTACCAAAGAGATTCCATGAGATAGAGGCCATCAAGCACATCAAAGCAAAAGGTGTCAGGGTAAAGAAATTGAGAAAGAGGGTTCTTGGGCAATGTAATACTTTTAAGATCATCAGTCTGTCACCTGTGCTCGTTATCTTTCCTAAGGAATTCTTAGATATGGTTATCCTGCATGAGATGGCCCACCTGAAGTTTATGCATCATAGAAAAACCTTCTGGGCATATCTGTCGCAACTCATCAACGACGATGCCAAGCAGCAGAATGAGTTAAGAGATATCGTACTTTCAAAATACATTGATCTCTATGATTTTCTGATGAAATAGATAATAATTCTCGCCTCTGCCTCCAAACGGCGCACCTTTCTTATATCTTTGCAGCACAAATAAAAAAATGCGTATGAATGTAGGTGAAGAGTTTGAATTTAATGGGATTCCATTGAGAGTAGAGAGGGAAATGTCTGATTTCTCCTGTGAAGGTTGTTTTTTTAAATACATTTCTACAAAGGGTGATATTGGATGTTTGACAACAAGCAAAGAGAAGGTTTTTGATTGTTGCAAGCATGACCATATTATTTTTATCTGCTTAGATAGTGAAAAGGGAGATCCCTTCATAGAGATGAGAAGAAAGATGGCACGGATGAAATAGAAAAAAATAACATTTTCTTAAACCTATGCCTTCAAATAGCATATCTTTTTTGTATCTTTGCAGAAAAATATGAAATATGGAAAAGAAAGAGTATGAATACATTCATCCACTGACGATTATCACTGACAGGTATGGTGGTTGTTATTCAGGAGGCAAGTATCTTGCTTTCAATCTTGAACCTTGGAATGTGCCCAAGGGGATTGATGGCTGCGACATTGAGTGCGCTACCTTATGGGATGAAGAAGCAAAGGAGTATGCGATTGGCAAAGGTGATACTGCACAAGAGGCCATCGACGACTTAGCCAGGAATTTGCAACCTACTGAAAATACCATTAAAATGGTTAGATACCTGTTCCTGGATTTCGATGGGGTGCTGAATACTGGCAATTATGCCAGGCAGATGAAACGTGAGGGCATTGACCCCTTTGATGAGTTTGGGGCGTTGTTCGACCCTGAGGCGATTGCAAATTTGAAGCATATAGTGGATCAGACAGATTGTAAGATCATCCTCTCTTCGACTTGGCGTAATGAGGGTATCATGCGAATGAGGGAGCTTTGGAAGGAGCGTAATCTGCCTGGCGAAATATACTCCATGACCCCTATCCTACTCAGCACTTCTTTCCAAGATGCCATGACAGGCGACATGATGGGATTCCCATTGCGCGAGGCAAAAGCATTGGAGATCAATGCCTGGCTATATCAGAATGCTGGCAGGGATGATCGCTATGTAATCCTCGATGATGAAGATCATTTCTTCCCCCAACAGCAGGAGCATCTGGTATTAACTGACGAGAATGAAGGACTGACTTATCAAAAAGCCCAGAAAGCCATATGGCTTTTGAATAGTTAGAGAATATCTCTGTAATATTATTCTTTCCCAATAATGCGTGCCCTTATACAAACCAAAAATATAGTTAATAAAGCCTCTGTTTCAAAATAAAATTGTATTTTTGTAGCACCTAAAAAAATAAATAAGACTTATGGTTAATGGATTTAAGGTTATAACCCTCTGTGGTAGCACTCGCTTCAAGGAAGAATTTCTGGAAGCTCAGAAGCGCCTAACCCTCGAGGGCAACATTGTTATTTCAGTTGGCTTGTTTGGCCATTCTGGTGACGATGTGGTATGGACAGAGGGCGTGAAAGATATGCTGGATCGCCAGCATCTGGCAAAGATCGACTTGGCAGATGAAATCTTTGTCATCAATGTGGGTGGCTATATTGGCGATAGCACAAGACGAGAAATCGCCTATGCTGAATACAAAGACAAGTCGATAACATACCTTGAAAGTTGCAGAAAGCCCAGTCTTTATGATAACTATGCTGCATTGCGCGAACTTCATGATGCAGGAAGAATCTCTGATGAAGATTTTGAAAAAGCAGGGCATGACTTCGACGAAAAGCGTAAAGCACTCATTGAAGAATATAACACATGCCAAGGCCCTTGGCCCTATCAGTGGAAAAACATTGATACCGTCGTATTTGGAATTTTGCAGCAGATGGGTGTTGTCTCTCTTGACTATTCAGACCTAAAAGACCTTTATGATGCTGATAATGTTTATGAAATCCGTATCAAAGGAAAAGGAACCAACGATGAAGAGCAACTTCAGAGCATCATTGACACAATCAGAAGTGAATACCTTGCCCTGCTACGTTCTTCAAAGAAAGTCATTGTAACATTATGTGGTGATTGCATGGATGATTTGAATGTAGATTGGCAGACGAGAACACTTGCGTCCGAATTGAAAAATATGGAATTGTCATTAGTATATGCATTATAAAACATTAATATCATGAATATTCAAAAAGAACTAATGGATTGGGCTGACAAAACAGTCAATGTTTATAATCCTTTGGCCCAAACAAAAAAATTAGGTTATTATACACAATCAGTATTGAATAGAGAGACATTAGATCCAGACCTTTTGATATTAGGAATTAATCCTGGTGCAGCTGGAGGAGGAATTATGAGTGGGGAAGAACTTTTACAAGGGAATCCATGCTTTAAAGGAAAGGGTGATGAAGAAATAAAAAAAATATATTTTAATGATTATGATTCTCAAAAGAGGAAAAGAGGTTGGGACATAGTGGTTAAAATACGTAAGATGCTTGAGTTTGCTGGGAAACAGATACTAAACGATCTTGATAAGTTCGTTTTATCAAATATGGTGTTTTTGGGGACATCCAAACAAGGCCAAATTCCATTGAGTTTTAATGAACAAATGGAATGTGCTACACAAACCATTAAATTAATAGATATACTTAAACCCAAAGTTGTTCTTTTGCTTGGAGACCAAACTAGAGACTTATTTATGAAGGTTGCCAATATCTCTCGTATGGAAGAACTGATTCCTAATTATCATGATTTCTATTGTTTCTTCAAGAATGTCCATGTAATTTCTATATATCATACAGCATATTATAGTTATTATAATTTCGAAAATATGGCAATTATTGGCAATATATTGGGGTATGCATTAGATAATTCAAAGGATATAATTGATAAGAATATATTGGAGAAGGACTTGTATGAAAGAACAATTATTCGATCCATAAAAATCAAGAATTTGTTAAACAGAAAAGACGCAATACCATTAATAGATAAAAACAAGGCACTTTCATATGATTTATGGCAAACAATTAAAAACGGTAATTATGTAAAAAGCAAAGACAATATCGTAATTGCTCTGACTCCAGAAGAGGATAAGAAACAATATACGTTACTTGTATACACACGCCAGAATAATGAAGAAAAAACCATAAAATTAATAAATGGCATTTGGCCAAATGAAGAATTCAATCCATGGGAATGCGACAAATCGCGTCATGTACATGAAATAATCTCATTCGATGTCAGTAACGAGGAGATTAAAAACAAGATGGAGAAGGTACTTGACGAAGTAAAAGCATATCGTGACAAAGAATATCCTTTAAAATAATAACTCACGATCTTTCAATTCATTTTAACCTCTGCCCTAAAATGGCAGGGGTTTCTTTTATCTTTGCACTTTGAACAATAAAGATAAAAGAATCAATTATGACAAACTATTACATTCACCTTCTGGAACATAACCAGTATTTTTTAAACGACTCGTTAGCACGAATTAAAGAAATTGTTAATAATGCAATTATAAACGGAAAGTTGGAGCAAGACCATCTTGAGGAACAAACATATAGCAGAGCATATCAGTTATATGGGAAGCCATTGCCATCGGAAGTTGATAAAAGGCTTCATTTTGAGCTAAATATCATTGAGACAATGGGCTTCTCAAAATACTTTATGATAGCACATTACCTCGTTAATATAATGAGAAATAATTATGGTATTATTGTCGGCCCAGGCTATAGTACAAGCGTATGTAGCCTAGTGGCATATTGTTTGGATATCACGAAAATAGATCCTCTGAAATATGGCTTAATTTTTGAACGTTTTATTAATCCTAATTACAATAGATTTCCAAGCTTATGTGTCTACTATGGCGATGGTGGACATATTATAAAAAGAGTCTCCAAAATGGGCTGGGCTGTCGAGGATTCAGAACATGAAATCATTAATTTCCGAGATTTAAATGTACTGATAGAACTAAAGAATGCCTTATTAATGATAAAACAACATCATGGAATAGAAATCAATCTGGACGAAATTCCAATAAACGACGAAAAGACCTTTGAACTTTTTCATAAAGGGTTGACTATAGGCGTTCATGAGTTTGAATCAATGATTATGCGAAAGAATCTCCATAAATTGCATCCAACTGTATTTGAAGAACTTGTTGCACTATACGTCCTTAGTACACCTGGTCTTGAGAAACACTTGCCTTCTTACATTGCTAGAAAGAAAGGACGTGAGAAAATAATATATGACATTCCTTGTATGGAGAAATATTTGAATGAAACATGTGGTATTATAATCTATCAGGAACAGTTGATGAATCTCTCACGTCAACTAGCTGGCTTTACTTGGGAAGAAAGCAATTCTCTTCGTAAAGCAATGAGCAAAAGGAAACAAGTGGTTCTTGACGAAATAAAACCTAAGTTTATAGAAGGAGGCAAGAAGAATGGGTATAATCCCAAGACACTACTGAAAATATGGACAGATTGGGAAACGAAATATGGGATCTATGCATATATGAAGTCTCATGCAGTAAGCTGTACTTGGATTGCCTATCAGACAGCTTATCTAAAAGCCCATTATCCTGTCGAATATATGTCTGCTCTTCTTCGTTGTCGCCAAAATGACAAGTATGAGATTAGAAAACTGAAGAGAGAATGTGAGCGTATGGGAATTCAGCCAATATAAGAATTAGCGTAACCTCTGGCCCACAATGTCGAGATAATCAAGTAAAAATTTGGTTGTTTGCTCTCTAAGTCGTATCTTTGCAAACGAAACTAATATGTTATGAAAGAAGATCAGAAGATTGTTATCTATCAGACGGAGGACGGACAGACTCAAATCGATGTTCGATTAGAGAATGAAACGGTATGGTTGACACAGGCTCAGATGGCAGAGTTATTTGAGACAGATCGAACCGCTATAGTACGCCACATCAACAACATCTATAAAGTGGAAGAATTAGACAGAGAGTCAACCTGTGCAAAAATTGCACAAGTTCAGATTGAAGGAAAAAGAGCCGTTAAACGAAATATTCCGTATTTCAATTTGGACATGATTATCTCAGTTGGTTATCGCGTAAACTCCAAACGAGGTGTAAAGTTCCGTCAATGGGCAAACAAGGTATTAAAAGATTATCTTGTAAAGGGATATACTGTAAACCAGCGTATACATAGTGAACAGATAGGCGAACTGCGCCAATTGGTTCAGATGTTAGGCCGTACCATTCAGAATCAGCAATTAGAGCAAAACGACGAAAATCAGGCACTTTTTGATATTGTAGTTGATTACACATACGCTCTCGATACACTCGATGATTACGACTATCAGCGCTTGAGTATTGGCAAAACTACTCAGGAGGATATCTTCCATGCAACCTATGAGAATGCTATGGAGGCCATCCAAACATTGCGTGATAAGTTTGGCGGATCTGCGCTCTTTGGTAATGAGAAGGACGATTCATTCAAAAGCAGCATAGGTCAGATTTACCAGACCTTTGGAGGTAACGAACTCTATCCCAGTGTCGAGGAGAAAGCCGCTATGCTGTTATATCTAGTAACAAAAAATCATTCCTTTAGTGATGGCAACAAGCGTATTGCTGCTACACTCTTCCTGTGGTTCCTGAATAACAATGGAATCCTTTATCGTGAGGACGGCTCAAAGCGACTGGCAGATAACACCCTTGTAGCTCTGACTCTGATGATTGCAGAGAGTAAGACTGAAGAAAAAGATGTGATGGTAAAAGTCGTAGTGAATCTGATTAATCAGAAGAATGAGTAACTACAAATTAACCCTAAGAAACCAAAGAAGGAGAGCGAATTGCTCTCCTTCATTTTTGATTCACCCTCAAAGGGCGCTCGATATTGATGTTCAGACCATCATGAAAGCTGTCTTGCGGCGATTCTGGCTGAGACAAGTGTCTCCTTGTGTCGCCGAGTGGTCTTTCGGTCGAACAGCGAAGTGGATCCAGTAACGCCCAGCGCTGTTGCGCTCGATATAGAGTTCGTCAAAATCCTGCTTCGTGCCGTCAGAGATATCCAGCAGGATCGAGGCATAGCGAATGGCCTGTTCAAATCCTGTCACACGGATATCCACTGCACAGCCTGTCAGATGGTTGCTCGTCGCACTGCCTCCTACCAGTTTATTCACCTCCGGTGAACGATAACCGCTGGTTATGATCACTGGTGTATCAACACGTTGAGATTTCTCGACTTCGCTCGAAATGACATGCCCTTCGTCATCTCGACTAAGCGAAGCGCATGGAGAGATCTCATGGTATAACGTATTATAACTATACCTTAGATCCTCCAACCAATTCTCACAGATATTGCGAAGATTCTCTATCACTACCCTACTCGGAATATTTCCATCTGCAGTTTTGTGACTTGTCTTCGTCATCTCGCCGAGCGAAAAATGCTGGGAGAGTTTCATTTCTTTATTCATTTCAACCATATTAAAAATCATTCATGTTATGATGTTATGTTATGCTTTAAAGCATGATAGCACCCGTTTTGCGATACTTCGACTTAGAAGAGCCTCCTTCCTTGAACTGACCAGTCTTCACAGCCAAACTATCCGCTACCAAGCGATTGGCCCTGACGCGCGCAGACTCTATTTGCAACGAGAAACAACGCATCACATCCTCAATCGTAAACTCATCTGGCAGACGATTAAACGCTTCGATGGTCTTCTGCTGTCGGCGTACGTTCACATTGGCATCCCTTATCTTATTTTCGAAATAAGCCTCAGCCATAGCAGCGAAATAGTGACGCTGACAGGCATACTGGATATTGACGATGAGCTCAGCCAGGCGCCAATCCACCTCGTCCGTCTCGAACGAGCCACACCAGTACTGACCGTCCTGCTTCATCTGATCCCAATGGCGCATCACGATGAAGGGTGCAGCGAAGTTCAAACCATGATAAGCACAGCGTTTGAGCAGCATCTCGTCGGCTTTCGATTCATTCTCTGCAGCATCAGCCATGCGTCGTTCCGTCCAATCATAGAGCTCATCAACGATCTTCTGAACGCTCAGTTCGCCCTTCATACGATCCAGCTTCTCAGCCCATTCCTTCAGACGGTTGTCACTGTCGTAATCTACAGTCGATTCGCGACTCATCATCTCGAAGTTGGTAGCAGGCAGCGGAATGCAAGTGAGGCGTGTAGCCAGACCTGAGCCAAAGTTCTGCTCGTTCACCATCTTCTTCAAGGCGATAGGCGTACCGGTATAGATGAAATTCCAGATGACGTAGAACTCCTGGAATACGCTGTCCACGTTCGAGTAAGCCTGACCGTCCTCCTCATTGTGGAAGGCTTTCAACTGCAGTGCCTGTTTGTCGATGTATGCGCCACCTTTCTGCAGCGAGAGTGTATTGTCCAACTCCGTATCGAACGTCAGCATATGCAGCTGCATCGGCTCGCCGTCCACCTCCTCAATGGCGTTCACCATGTCCTGGATAAACTGTGCATTCGAGGTTCGTGCAGGGTGGATTCGCACCACCACCTTTGGCTTCTTGGGCTTCTCCTTGTTGGCACCCTTGGTGCGCATCTGCTCACGATAGGCATTGATTGCATCCTTGCCAATCTTATCAGCAGCCACGATTGGCGCAGCAAGCAACTTAAAGAGCCTGGTAGCAAACGACTTTCCACTTGCAGGATCACCAATGATCAGTGTCGAGTTGTTCAATCGTCGCAGTTCTTCTGGACGATGATAGAAGCGATAAGTGCAGCGCGTCATCAGCGTCATCAGCAGACCACCACCCACAAACATCGCCGCAGGATATTGGTTACGCTTCAAACCCTTGCAGATGTCCTTCAGCAGAGGAAAATGCTCGCTAAGAGCTTCTATCTGAGCCCCCCATTCCCAGAGCCAGCGGTTGATCTTATCCTCTGTCATTCCGAGCGTAGTCGAGGAATCTCCTGAGATCTCTCCATGCGCTCCGCTTAGTCGAGATGACAAACCACATGCAGCGAGCATCGCCTTTGAAGGCAAAGAAGAAGCATACTTTTTCTCCTTTTGGGCAATACAACTAGCAGCTGATTCCACTGTCTGCCCCACATTTTCATCCCTCTCGTCGATGATTTCCCGTACCCACGGTTGCGCTTCCACAATGCGCTGTACTTGCAGCTTGTCGCCGTCAAGCATAAGTAGCAGATCTGTGGCGAGTTTGAGACTTTCGGCATGACGGTTGCTGTCGGCTTTGCATGGCAGCTTGTCATTAACACGCGTGTTGGCCACAACATCAGTTTTAGTAGCACCACTATGATTAGCCCGATACTCAGGCTCGTATTTTTCAGCAAATTCTTTGTTCTCATACGTAAATAACTCTTTGTCAATAAATAAAATATCACTCTCCTTGCAGATGAAGCTCATACGAGATGCATCCTTACAACTCTCATCAACCTCCACGCCAAGTACCTTCGCCATGGCGTGCTGGTTGTCGATGAGATTACCCTTCGCCACATCTGCCTTAAATACGACTTTCAGGCCTTTACCACTGGGGGTAATATACACCAGTAGAATACCGTTTTTGTCATTTCGAGCGGAGTCGAGAAATCCCTTCGAATCTCCTGAGATCTCTCCATGCGCTTCGCTTAGTCGAGATGACTTTGGTGTTAAACCCCAACTCTCGAACACGGCACGCGGATCATCCACATGGTCAATATCCATCACCACGAGACCTGTTAGTCGTGTCGCAGCCTGCTTGCGCCAGGCACCTAATTTCCCCTTGGCAGACTCCGTTTCATCAAACGTCGCCTGGAAGATAAACGCAGGCAATTTGCGTTTCAGCGAAGCCTCACCTGTCTCGCGGTACTTATCAATGTTTTCATTCCATTTCCCAGCCCTGACGAGCGCATAAAACTGCGCTTCGTCAACGGGCAAAGTAGGATTACTAAAATTCTTCTGATAACAAAATCCCATAGATTCTCTTTAGGTTATACATAATTTATCAGTTCACGATCGATCAGAGCGTTTTTCGTATCACGGGTGTGGTCTTCCAACAGCCCCATCACCTGTGCCGTCCCCACATCTTTGGGGAAACTGCCGAACACCTTGATGCGCTCCATCGACTCCTTTACCCAGCCCCAAGGCAGCTTCTTCACCAGACGGTCCTTCTCACGCACTCGCGGCTGGCGGTTGTAGGCCTTAAAGGATAGTTTACCTGTGTTCTCGTCCAAGAACAGAACACCTTCCACTCGCTTTTCTTTCAGCAACTTGGCCATCACAATGACGGCATTCAAAACAAAAATGTACTTTTTGCACGTTGTGCGAAAATTCTCACGCTCGGCAGAGTTCAAACCTGTTTGACTCTGCTCTCTCTTAATCGAATTTTTCATAATTTGTCGAATTTGTGAGTGAAGGTCGTGTCAGAATTTGGCCATTTTCACTACGTAGACTTCCTCCACCACGCTTCGACTCGGTTATTACTTAATGATGATCTCTGTGGTGTCTTTGAGGCGCACCACGCCTCCCCCTTTACCAGCCTTCTTCAGGCCGTCGCTCATCTGCCACTGCTTGCACCTGAACTTCTGTTCCACGATGATCATCATCTGGGCACAGATCCTGTTACCGTCCTTGTCGATACACTTGTGCTGACAACTGGCGCAGCAGCGCTTCACTTTTACATCATATGCATTCTTGCAGGTCGAGCATCTAATGCTCGTATTTTTTGTTGTCTTTTCCATCGCTTTACGCCTCTTTCAGTTCCTTAATCACTCGTTTCTGCTGTCTGATCTCCTTCTTCAGATCGGCAATCAACGCATTCTGCGATGTCACCTCTGCCTGTAGCTTCTTCACTACACTGCCATCCTTCAGCGATCTGAGCATCGCCTTGATTTCCTCCTTGGTCATCTCCTCCAGGCGCCCCATACCCACATGGATGATAAAGCCCTCCAGCAGACTCTGGGCATCGAAATACATATAGCCCTCGTTGTTCGCCTCCAGCATATAGCCGTTTACCATTGTTCTCAGTTGAATGGTGAGCCTTTCCGGCTCCCTTTGTTGTTTCTTCTGTGCCATACTTTTATTGATAATGATTGTTCAACATACTCTGAAAGATTTCTTCACTCTCCAGCTCCTCATCCGGCTCAAATATCATAGCCAGATCCACGAGCGTTCCAACGTATAAAATTCTCTGTTTCATAATCTACTTTGTTTTGATTTCGATTGCAAAGGTAGGTCGAATTTTAATGCACCCCCTTGAAAATCGTCAAGTCGTCAGATAGTCGTCAAAACAATCGTCAATCATGAAGAATAATCGTCAAACAGTCGTCAAAATCATCTGTTTGATGATGTCCCAAAGCGTATCGCACAACTCCTTCTGAGGACAGTTTTCCATGTCATAATAAGCCTCACCCTTGTCGCCATAGTCAATCTCGCGCCCAAAGTTCTTATAGGTGCTAAGCCTCATCTTCAAGGCGGCTGGCCAGTCAGTAGGGATAATGCTATTGGCATAGTCAATAAAATCCTTCATCTTCAGAGATTCGCCCTCCAAGCGGTCTCTGATCACCAAGAACACACCCAGCCAGTGACGTGCGTAAATAAATAGGTGATAGTTGGAGCGCAATTGCGAGAGACACTCCCTCAGCACCCTTCTTTGCTCATCGCGATCCATTTTCTTAAAGATCTGCCTGGCCCTGTCGTTCAGCGCGTCAGCCTTGCTCTCATGGCTGTCAATGGTCTGATTACCCACAGGAATCTTAGGCACGCCATAAAATTCGCGCACCTCGTTCACCATGTTAATCACCTCACGCTTGCCACAAATCACGCCGTGAGCCAGCAGTGCAAAAAGATAATGTTCAGCTTGGGCATAGCAACCCACGTTTTTAGCCAGTTTCATCAAATGCTCTTCATTGAGCATCATACCGTCCAGATAGACGTACGCTTCTTTTGTCATAACTCTAAGTGTTGTGAGAAGAGAAAGATTGCTAGCTTTTCACCTCAGAGGACTCCCACTCCACTCGGTTAGTAATAAAGTAAATCGGGGGACAAAAATAATATATGTTTTTCAAAATATGTAATAAAAACTCCGGTATTTTCTGTTATACTGGAAAATACCGGAGATCCAGAGAATACCAGTTTATAATATTTCTATAGTATTTTTCATCTCTTGGTAAGCGTCATCAAAATTGAAACACTCATGATCCGTGTTCGTATAATGATTGAACGATGACAAACTAATAAGCTCCTTAATATGATAACGTTTGTCGATAGACTCATAAGTTGGCCTATTAAGCCATTTCTTGTCAATCAATAATCTGATAGGTCTCATAATATCCCTAGGAGTCTTTTTACCTTCCAACTCGCTATCAAGCCAAGCCAACAACCGATCAGGCTGAAGCACCTTTTTGGATATATAATCTTCTATTCGATCAGATTTTAGGGTTTTCTTAGGTTTGGAGGTTTTCTTCTTGGCCTCGCTTTCTTTATAGAGCACCAGCGAATTCTCGTATCCGCCTCTTATCAGGTTACGGCCACCATTCTTATAAAGCTGAACATTCCAGGATCGCCAGGAATCGATAAGATACAGATCGTCAGACAAGTCCGTGTCGGTAGCCTCTAAGATCACATTTACGGTTGTGTCTTTCAGCACCCAGTTTAAGGCTTTTTCCACCATCTCAGCCAACCTGTCTGGATTAGATGTAATCATAGGATATCTCTCGATCACGATATATGGATATTTGTAAAACCGCGAATGGAGCACGACGAAAACATACGCAAAATCCAGTGGATTCCGGAATTGCCCCAACACCAACAACGAGTTGCCGTTGGCAGGACAGAAGAAATGGCAACGATAATAGGATTTCTGTTTGTTGTTGGGATGTTTAAATACAAAAGGGTTAATCTGGTGGAGGTCATCTTCCAAAGCCTTTTCCAACAGATTCCATTCATCCGAATACTCAGAATCCCCAAACAAATTGGGCATGTTACTCACCAGACGAATCTTATAAAGCTTCGCCTTACTCAAAAAATCATATTCCTTCATATATAAAAATAAAAAATGGCACCCTTTCCGGATGCCATGGATTAATCATGCGATTTTCTTTCCAAACATTGTAGGATGCGCCTTCATCATATTCAAGCGGTACTGGCGAGGAGTGATGCCAGTAAATCTATAAAACGCGGCATAGAAAGACTGACGATTGGCGAATCCTACCATATCAGACACCTCATCCATCGTCAATTTGAGATAGCGCTTATCCGTCAGGATGCTCATTGCTTCATCAATACGATGCTTATTCACGAACTGACTATAGTTCATGTGGAAACGGGTGGTCACAACAGCAGATATATATCGCGTGTGAGTACCAAGATCATTTGCCAGTTTCTGGGCTGAGTAATCCTTGTCACGATACTTCCTCTGCATCACGATAACGTTCATGATCTGCTCCTGCATCTCATCCATCTTTTGAGGGCTGACAGTACTTCTGTACGCAGCCTCTAATTCTTTTAGTTCTTGTACGTTGTATTTTGCCATAATAATTATGTGTTGATAATCGAGGCACAAAGGTACATAATTTAATTGAAAGCGCCAAATGGTAAATTTTTCATACCTCGACGGGCACGCCATTTATATCGAATTTCCTTTTTTGCGTTTGAGATAATTAACATACAGGGGATTGTTTGCTGCGATTTTAATTATTATTCACAATATTTCGGACCACCCGTCGCACTAATTCCAAAAACACGTCAAAAACGCTAAGAAAAACAAATTTATTTGGCATTCTGACAATTTTCCTTTATTCACGCGCACGTGTTATAATATTAGGAACCGCAAGAAAGTAGCATTATGCATTTTTTGCATAATAGCCAATAAAATTCCACAAAATCTTTGGTGGTTTCAAAAATATCCCTTACCTTTGCACTCGGTTGATTTATTTATTAAATTTAAGGTTAACAATTAGGCATGCACCCCTTCCTGTGATAGGACGGGGCGCCTTTTTTTTATACCCTTTTACGACACGATCTAACTATATCACCCTACTCTGTCGCAAATCACTCACCCTGTCGCAACAACTGCGACAAGAACCTGGCTAATTTCTTGGAATCAGCCCCAAATCCCCGTATCTTTGCATCAAGATAATTGCTTTTTCATTTGAACAGCGGTTCTTCCATAATTGTTTTAGGTTTTAGTAGTTTAGTTATTGGTTAGTAGTATTTAGCATTGGGGGTTCGCAGGGATGCGAGCCCTTTTGCTATTCCACAACAGGGAAAAAGAAAAAAATCGAGATTTATTTGGTAGTTTGCTCACTTATTTGTATCTTTGCAACGTCAAATGTATGTTTGACTATCCGGTAAACGTTCCAAGTGAATGCCGAGAGGAGCAAGCCTTGATCGACACTACTCCATTTAAAGCTACCTTTCAAGGGTAGCTTTTATTTTTCAAACCTCTTCTTTATAATTCGATAGTTACTCGAATGAAGTATTTGTTTCTTCAATCATAAATCCAGATTAACCAATTCTGCCTACAAAGGTAATGCAAAATATCCAATCCGCCAAAACTTATAGGATAAAATTATGCTTTTACGACACGATCTAACCTCTTTACCCTACTCTGTCGCAAATCACTCCACCTGGCTCGAATAATTTATTGATTCCTTGCTATTTCAGCATCGATGATATATATATCACTCAGCCACGCGTTGTTCTACATCCAGATGGTTTACCTATGATGTAATATTAGCAACATGTTCAATTTTTGCACAAGTTGAAGGTAAATCCATTCAACCTTTTCTAGAGAAGTACACAAAGCATAACAACATAACGCCATAACATGGAGAAAATTGAAAATCATTCTGGGGAGGGAGGGGAAATCTATATATTAAATTATTAATTTTATATAATATATATATTATATAAAATATATATAGCTATATGTGATATGGTGAGGATATGCAAAACACAAAAGTTATGGTGTTATGTGTTATGGAATCCTCAATACTCCAGATATTTTACATTTTAACATTTAAAATAAATTTGAAATAAATTCGAAAAATGCTTGTTTTGCATCTTTTTATTTTGTACCTTTGCCGTGTCAATGAGGATAAAAATATGCGCTCCCACGAGAGAAAATTTACTCGCCCACGGGAGAGACAAAAAATCGAGTGAATGGGCACAGATGGACATCTAAAATTGACAAGGAAGATGGAAGATGGATCAAGCGAAAATGAGCGCTGTTTGACGTCGCAGCAACCATGAAAAACACTACCATTGAACCAGAACCTTTAGTACTAACCATTAAAAACAAAAACATTATGGCATTAAAAGTTAAAGCAAAAGAACAGTTTCAGAACATCGGCAAGTATGTGAATACTTATCGATACGTGATGATGCCCGAGCTCTACACTGCTCTGGCTCAGGACAAGGTGATTAAGGAGGCAGCCCTCCGTAGTGGCGTGAGCCGAGGTGTGATGCAGGCCTGCTGGGATGCAGCCGGTGAGGTGATCAAGGCATGGGCAACTGAAGGCCACAGCGTGGCTCTGCCTGGACTCGGCACCATGCGATTCGGACTGCGTGCGAAGTCGGTCGAGAAGGTCGATGAGGTGAAGGCAGGTCTGATTACCAGTCGCCGCATCATCTTCACCCCCACGAGTGAGTTGAAGGATGAGTTGGCCAAGACTGCCGTACAGATCACCTGCTACGACCGTACAGGCAAGGAGGTGAAGCGCGTGACCTCAACCTCTGGCGAAGTGGAGGATCCTGAGAATGGTGGTGAGAACCAGAACGGTTCTTCGCAGAGCGAAGCGACCAATGGGTCGAGCGCAGGCACCGAAGGTGGTAACACTGGTGGCGGCACCAATCAGGGCGGCAACACCGGAGGTGGTGGTAACCAAGGCGGAGGCGGTGGTGGTGACGACAGTCCCATCGACGATGATTAAAGTCTAAGGATGTCATCTCGACTAAGCGGAGCGCATGGAGAGATCTCAGAGATTTCTTGAGATTTCTCGACTCCGCTCGAAATGACAAAGGGAGGTCGAGATGACCGAAATGGACGCGTGAATTCCTAACATGTCTAACTTAAAACAAAATTAACCATGACTAAGAAAGAGACCATTAAGTTCATAGCACAGATCGTTGTATCGATCGCATCAGCCGTTCTGACGGCGCTGGGAGCCACCTCATGCATGGGGTTTTGAGAGTAGAATCCTCGGCCTAATAAGGTCGAGGGCTCTTCGTTTTCAAGGGAGTTAAGGGGATGGACGGACATAATGTTTCTGAGGTAAAGATAATATTTTGGAGAAAATATTTGGAACTTAGCTAAATAAGTGTTACCTTTGTGGCCGTTATAAACATTGTTATTAACGTATAAACCTCATTAAATTAACACTAACCGTTATGAAAAAGTTAATTTGTATGCTAACTGTGCTGCTGTGCAGCGTAATGAACCTGAGTGCCCAGAACTATAACTTGGAAGGCCGTTGGGTGACCGATCTGTCGGATGAAAATGAAACAACGTCGCTCTTCTTTGTGTTCGAAGGTAACGAACTGACACAGGCCGTGTATGGCGAGTCGACCGTTGATGAGATTGGTCTCATAGGCGTGATCGTCGCCACTCCCCCTGCCCCATTCAAGCTCGAAGGCAACAAACTCACCGTGACCTATGATGCCAGCGAGGCTGATTACCATGTGACGAAGACCGAGTTTAACGAGAAACTCCAGGAGACCATTAAAATGGCACCCAGCATGGAGAACACCGTGAAGGAGCTTTTAGACAAAGCTTTTGATTCTCAGAAAGAAGAGATGTGCAAGACCGTCATGTTTAAAGGTGAGCTGGAGATCATCTCTTGTACTGATGAAGGTGAGCTCACAATCAAGGACACTGATGGTGAGACCTACACTTTCTACCTGAAAGGTGAATAAAACGAGTAAAGGGCATTGAAAAATCAATGCCCTTTACTATCAATATGCTTGCTCATGCACACCCTTGACGGCACGACCTGAGGGATCATTTAGGCCCTTGAAGGCGGCATCCCATTCGAGGGCGATGGCTGTGCTGCAGGCTACACTTGCCTCGCTGGGAACGCTCTTGGCGGCTGAATCTGAGGGGAAGTGCTCGGCGAAGATAGAACGGTAATAATACTCCTCCTTGTTCTTCGGCGGGTTGATGGGGAAGCGCTCGGCAGCGTGAGCCATCTGCTCGTCGCTGACAGCCTCAGCGGTGATCTGCTTCAGGGTGTCGATCCAGCTGTAGCCTACACCATCGCTGAACTGCTCTTTCTGGCGCCAGGCGACCTCTGCAGGCAGCATGTCGGCAAAGGCCTCACGCACAATCTTCTTCTCCATCGTATTGCCTGGGCACATCTTGGCCTCAGGGTTGGTGCGCATCGCGACATCGAGGAACTCCTTGTCGAGGAAGGGCACACGGCCCTCCACCCCCCAAGCCGAGAGGCTCTTGTTGGCTCGCAGACAGTCGTACATATAGAGCTTGCCGAGCTTGCGGACAGTCTCATCATGGAAATCCTTGGCGGATGGCGCCTTGTGGAAATAGAGGTAGCCACCGAAGATCTCATCGGCTCCCTCGCCTGAGAGCACCATCTTGATACCCATCGACTTGATGACGCGCGCCAGGAGGTACATGGGTGTAGAGGCACGGACTGTGGTGACATCGTAGGTCTCGATGAAATAGATGACGTCGCGGATGGCGTCGAGACCTTCCTGGATGGTATAGTTGATCTCGTGATGCACCGTGCCGATATGATCGGCCACAAGCTTCGCCTTGGCGAGATCGGGGGCTCCCTTCAAGCCGACGGCAAAGGAGTGCAGACGGGGCCAGTAGGCTTTAGTCTTGCTATTGTCCTCGATACGCATCTCGGAGTATTTCTCAGCGATGGCGGAGATGACGGAGGAATCGAGTCCGCCTGAGAGCAGCACGCCATAGGGCACATCACTCATGAGCTGGCGCTTCACGGCATCCTCAAGGGCATCGTGGATGGCCTCGACACTGGCAGGATTATCCTTCACGGCATCGTAGTGCATCCAGTCGCGACGATAATACCACTTCTGACCAGGATCGACGCTCCAATAGTAGTGGCCTGGCAGGAACGGCTCGTAACGCTCGCACTGGCCTTCGAGGGCCTTCAGCTCTGAGGCGACATACACCTTACCATCGCTGTCGTAACCGATATAGAGGGGAATCACGCCAATCGGATCACGGGCGATGAGGAACTCGTCGCGCTCCTCATCATAGAGCACAAAGGCGAAGATGCCACTGAGGTCTTCGAGGAAATTGATGCCCTTGTCACGATAGAGGGCGAGGATGACTTCACAGTCGGAGCCCGTCTGGAACTCATACTGACCAGCATAGCGGCGACGGATCTCCTGATGGTTGTAGATCTCACCATTCACTGCCAGCACCTGCTTGCGATCGGGTGAGAACAGGGGCTGACCACCTGACTCGGGATCGACGATACTCAGTCGCTCGTGGGCGAGGATGGCTGAACCACCACAATAGATGCCACTCCAGTCGGGTCCGCGATGACGGATCTTCTGACTCATCTTCAAAGCCTGTTCACGCAACTCATGTGTCTGCTCCTTGGTGTTTAATATAGCTACGATTCCACACATAATTCTATTCCTTTCTTTATAGTTGTAACTTCAAAATTTGCTCTACGTATTTCACAAACGCCTCATTACAGAGACGGATACCACCTGGCGTGGGATAATGGCCCGTGAAGTACCAGTCGCCTGGGTGATTGGGGCAGGCCTTGTGTAAGCCCTCGATGCTCTGATACACCAGTTCGATGGGCGCCTGCATGCCATCGGGACACAGCATCTCCACAATCTTGTGGTTGATCTCCTCCACCGTGAAGGCGGCATAGATGGCTCGCACATGGTTGGCCTTCGTGGGCGCCGTCTTACACTTACGGTAGGTCTCGGCTATCAGCTCATGCTGGCCGCGCTCCTTGATCAGCGCGATGGCGGCACGGAAGGCACAGAGCTCCTCGAGGCGCGACATATCGATGCCGTAATAGTCGGGGTAGCGGATCTGGGGCGAACTCGACACCATAACGATCTTCTTGGGGTGCAGACGGTCGAGAATCTTAAAGATGCTCTCCCGCAGCGTGGTGCCTCGCACGATCGAGTCGTCGATGATCACGAGGTTATCCTTGTAAGGCTCCAGCGAGCCGTAGGTGATGTCATAGACGTGGGCAGCGAGGTCGTTGCGCTCTGTGCCCTCCGTGATGAAGGTGCGCAGTTTGATGTCCTTCCACACCACTTTCTCGATGCGCACCTCGTGGTTCATGCGGCGCACGCCATCGGTCATGCCATAGAAGGCCACCTCGGCCGTGTTGGGGATATAAGAGAACACCGTGTGGGCCACATCGCCTCCGATGGCCTCCATGATAGTCGGCAGGAGCTGCTCACCCAGTTGCTTGCGCTCGTTATAGATGTCGCGATCGGAGCCTCGGCTGAAGTAGATACGTTCGAACGAACAGGCCGACAGCTTCTGCGTGGCGAGGATCTGCTCCAGATGGCTCTCGCCGTTCTTGGTGACGATCAGCGACTGACCAGGCTGAAGCTCCTGGATATCCTCTGCCTGCAGATCGAAGGTGGTCTGGATCACTGGGCGCTCTGAGGCCAGCACCACCACCTCATCGTCCTGATAATAGAACGCAGGACGGATGCCCCAGGGGTCGCGCACGGCAAACATCTCGCCAGAGCCTGTGAGTCCGCACATCACGTAGCCGCCATCGAAATGGGGCATCGTGGTCTTCAGCACGTTCGCCATCTGCACATGATCGTCGATATAACGGGTGATATCAGTGCCCTCCAGACCTTGCTGGCGAGCCTCAGCGTAAAGACGCTCCACCTCTCGATCCAGACGGTGGCCCATCAGCTCGAGCGTGATATAGGAGTCGCCATAGATACGAGGCGACTGGCCCTGACCCGTGAGAAAACGGAACACCTCGTCGATGTTGGTCATATTGAAGTTGCCACACAGACAGAGATTCTTGGCGCGCCAGTTGTTACGGCGCAGGAAGGGATGCACATATTGCAGGCCGCTCTTGCCTGTGGTGGAATAGCGCAGATGACCCATATAGAGCTGTCCGGCAAACGACTTATCGACATGTTTAAACACCTCAGTGATGGCATCCTTGCCCTCAGCACGTTCACGGAACATATATTCCTCGCCAGCAGGGGCATCAAGGTTGACACAGGCCACACCTGCGCCCTCCTGACCACGGTTGTGCTGCTTCTCCATCATCAGATAGAGCTTGTTCAGCCCATAGCGCCAGGTGCCGTATTTCTGTTCGTAATACGATAGGGGCTTCAACAGGCGAATCATCGCCACACCACACTCATGCTTCAGCTGTTCCATCGATACATGCGCTTACGAACGACATAAACAACGGATGCGGATGCAGCACCGTTGACGAATATTCTGGGTGGAACTGGGTGCCGATATACCACTTCTTATCTGGGATCTCCACGATCTCCACCAGGTTGGCGGCAGGGTTGACGCCTACGCACTTCATTCCGTGCTGCTCATATTCCTCCTGATAGGCATTGTTGAACTCATAACGGTGGCGATGGCGCTCCTTGATGAGACTTTCTTTTCCGTAGGCCTCATAGACACGACTACCCTTCACCAGCTCGCACTCATAGGCGCCCAGTCGCATCGTACCACCCTTCTCGGTGATGGTCTTCTGCTCTTCCATCATATCGATGACGTTATGGGGCGTCTGGGTGTCCATCTCACTGCTGTTGGCATCCTTGTAGCCCAGCACGTTACGGGCGAACTCGATGACCATCATCTGCATACCTAAGCAGATGCCGAAGGTGGGGATATCGTGGGTACGGGTGTACTCGGCCGCAAAGATCTTGCCCTCGATGCCTCGTGTGCCGAAGCCTGGGCAGATCACGACTCCTGCCATCCCACTGAGTTGGGAAGCCACGTTCTGAGGAGTGATATGCTCGCTGTTGATGAAATGAATCTTCATCTTCACATCGTTATAGATACCAGCGAGGTTCAGACTCTCACGGATGCTCTTGTAAGCATCCTGCAGGTCGTATTTCCCCACAAGTGCCACCTGTACCTCTCGCGTGGCATTGCGCTGCTTGTCGAGGAAGTCGCGCCAGGGTTTCATGGCAGGCGTCTCCCCCACTGGGATGCCGATCTTACGCATGATGGCTGCATCGAGGCCCTGCTGCTGCATGCTCACAGGCACCTGATAGATCGAGGGCATATCCTCGCTCTGCACCACGCACTCCAAATCGACATTACAGAACGACGCCACCTTCATGCGCAGATGGTCATCAAGGTGGCGCTCCGTACGTAAGACGAGGATATCTGGCTGGATACCCATGCCCTGCAGTTCCTTGACGGAGTGCTGGGTGGGTTTGGTCTTCAACTCCTGAGCGGCTTTCAGATAAGGCACGTAGGTGAGATGCACACACACGGCATCACGACCCAGTTGCCAGCGCAACTGACGGATGGCCTCCATGAAAGGGGCACTCTCGATGTCACCGATGGTGCCACCCACCTCTGTAATCACGAAGTCGAGATTCTCATTAGATACATCCTTACGCAACATACGGCGCTTGATCTCATCCGTGATATGGGGCACCACCTGGATGGTCTTCCCCAAGTAGTCGCCATGACGCTCACGATCGATCACCGTCTTGTAGATGCGTCCTGTGGTGATGGAGTTGTTACGGGTGGTATGAATGCCTGTGAAACGTTCATAGTGACCCAGATCAAGATCGGTCTCCATACCGTCAACCGTCACATAGCACTCGCCATGCTCATAGGGGTTCAGCGTACCTGGGTCGATGTTGATATAGGGGTCGAATTTCTGAATGGTTACTTTGTAACCGCGTGCTTGTAGAAGTTTGCCGATACTGGCCGAAATGATTCCTTTACCAAGAGAGGATACCACACCACCAGTCACGAAGATGTATTTTGTGTCCATTTATCTTGTTTTGGCTGCAAAATTAGTGCATTTTGACAGAAAAAGCGAAAATTTGCTTTCGTTATGATTGTTAAAATCTTAGCAAACTATCATTTTGTAAACCACAAACAGATTAATACTTTCAAATTGTTAGCATTTTGACACG
The DNA here is from genome assembly GCA_902784065.1 of uncultured Prevotellaceae bacterium. Taxonomy (GTDB): domain Bacteria; phylum Bacteroidota; class Bacteroidia; order Bacteroidales; family Bacteroidaceae; genus Prevotella. The sequence goes on from CACZTJ010000004.1 coordinate 86,055, forward strand.
AAAAGTTGCTAATCTGTTACAAATCGTCATTTTGCTTTAAAAAAGAAGCCCCCTCTCCTGCCTGACGGCGAGAGAGGGGGCGCTAACCTGGTGATAGATTATGGATGCAGCGTAAAACCAAAGACCAGGTATGCTTTTTCTGTGCAAGGGTTAGCCACGATCTGACCAAAGACAGGAATCGAGAACGAGTCTGTGATCTTGATGTCCTTGTCAGCCCTGAGCGACAGGTTGGTCACGGCAAAGCCCGTAGTACCATAGTAGGTGGAGTAATAAGGAACGACGCCTGCCGTAGCAGTCCAGTCAACAGTTACAAGTTTGAATGGGACATCTACCTGTGCATAACTGCTGTAGGCACGCTTGTCGTTCTTATTATAACCATCGTTGCCCGCAAAGTTCGTATACCACTGCAAGTTGAGTACACCGAAGTCGTAGCCGATGTTTGCCTCAAACACGTGGTTTGTAGAGTGGGCATTGTACTTGAAGTAGCGGTTATCCGGATCATCGCCACCAACACTGAACCAGTAGTCGGTAATGCCGATGTTGAATCCACCAGTGGTATAACCCAGCGTCAGGTCGAACTCCTTCACGTCGTCTTTGCTCACACCCACGTTACCCCATGCCGACAGCGACAGGCCCTTATAGCCAATGCCGAGTGTAGGCTGTATGGATACGTTACCACAGTCCAGACCACGCCAGATATACTGGTTGACGAAGTCGGCCGCTATCGTTGTCTCTACTTTCGCTTTCTCATCCTGTGCATGGGTGGTCGCCACTGCGACCAGGCCCAATGCTAATAAAACAATCTTCTTCATGTTACCAAATAATTTTTACTTTCGATATTAACATTATAAAATCAGTTAGTTATAGCAACTCTCTCCATGTTCATAGATATCCAGTCCTTCTTCCTCGATACGGGCATCCACACGCAGACCATGAGTCTTCTTAATAGCATAGAACAGGATGAATCCGCAGACTGCAGCCCAGAGGTCGATCACGAGGACACCGAAGGCCTGTGCACCAAAGAAGCCCCAACCAAAGCCGTAGAACGCACCGTTTGTGGTTGACAACAGACCTGTCATCAGCGTGCCAAGGATACCACATACACCGTGTACTGAAGAGGCACCAACGGGGTCGTCGATATGCAGCTTGTGATCGATAAACTCGATAGAGTAAACCAGTACGAGACCACATACAAGACCAATCACCACAGCACCCATCGGAGATACTACATCACAACCAGCGGTGATACCAACAAGACCTGCCAGCACGCCGTTGAGCGTCAGTGAGAGTGAAGGCTTGCCATATTTCAGATAGGTGAGGAACATTGTTGCCACACCACCTGCAGCAGCGGCCAGGTTAGTGGTCAGGAACACATGAGAGATCGCGATACGGTTTACCTCACCACTTGCAGCCAGCTGAGAACCAGGGTTGAATCCGAACCAGCCGAGCCAGAGGATGAATACACCCAGAGCAGCAATCGTCAGGTTGTGACCAGGAATAGCGCGACTCTTACCGTCCTTACCATACTTACCCAAACGGGGACCCAATGCCAAAGCACCGATCAGGGCCAGTACACCACCTACGCTATGCACGATGGCAGAACCTGCAAAATCGTGGAACACATCACCAAAAGTGGTCATCATAAAACCGTCGGCTGCATCACTGCAGAGCCAGCCACCACCCCAGGTCCAGTGACCCTCAATGGGATAGATAAACAATGAGATCACGGCACTATAGATGAGGTACATCGAGAACTTCGTGCGCTCAGCCATCGCACCACTGACGATGGTAGCAGAGGTGGCACAGAACACTGTCTCGAAAATCAGGAAGCCCTCTACAGGCAGATCGCCTTTGTAGAAGCTGAGGTCGCCCCAGTTGGGTGCACCAATGAAGCCAGCACCCTCGCTGCCAAACATAAATCCGAAACCTAAGAAGAAGAACAGCAGTGATCCAAACATGAAATCTACAAAGTTCTTCATCAGGATGTTGGCCGTGTTTTTACCTCGCGTAAAACCTGCTTCACACAGCGCAAAGCCCGGCTGCATCCAGAAAACCAACATGGCT
>CACZTJ010000005.1 GCA_902784065.1 uncultured Prevotellaceae bacterium
CTTGGAAGGATGGGTGAGTGGCTGAAACCAGCAGTTTGCTAAACTGCCGTACGGGTTCCCGTACCGGGGGTTCGAATCCCCCTCCTTCCGCAGGGGTGAGATTCCAGAAAATGCAGCGCGGTCGATTCATCTAATGGTTAGGATACAAGATTCTCAATCTTGGCATAGGGGTTCGATTCCCCTATCGACTACCAAAGTAGCTCCAGCAATGGAGCTTTTTTTGTTATATACCCCCATTCCTGTCATTTCGAAAGGCTACGGGTAGGCGCTTTAGCGGGAATGCGTAGTCCTGTCACCTCGAGTGCCCTTTTGTCATTTCGAGCGAAGTCGAGAAATCTCTATAAATCTCCCGAGATCTCTCCATGCGCTACGCTTAGTCGAGATGACAAAGGGGTAAACGTCGAAACACATGGGGGTAAACGTCGAAAGTGATTTGGAAACAGCCTCAAATCTTCATACCTTTGCAATGTCAAAACCGCGAAAGTGGCTTCGAGCAAAGCTCAACGACAGAAACATAGTATTAACAATTTAAAATAGTAAAAGGTATGAAAAAGATGTTTTTCGCCCTCGTGGCAATGGTGATGATGACAATGAGTGCTAACGCTCAGAGTATTAACAACAGTAAGGTGACCTTCGATCAGCTGTCCAGCTATCTGGAGCTTACTTCAAACCAGATTGAGCCAACGAAAACCGCTATGGCTCAGCTTGAGAATTCGATGCAAGCCTACTATCAGCTTCAGGATGCTTCTAAGGCCGGTGAGACCTGGGAAAAGATTCAGGCTCGTCACAAGGCAACGATGAAGAATATCCTCAATGAGAAGCAGTACAACAAGTATGTAAGCATGCTCGATCTGACGGTTAAGAATACAGCAGAGCGCATCATGATGCAGCAGACTGCCAGCAAATAGATTATACTTAAGTATTTATCTCTTCCGCATAGAGATTGTGCGGGAGAGATTTTATTTTTATTATTTGGTTCTTTGCTAACTTATTCGTAACTTTGCCAACGATGAAGAAGATACAGATAAAAGATGTATGGCTGTTCGTAGCGCAGGTGCTACTATTGTCGTTGGTGCTGCTGTCACCAGGACTTATCAGTTATGTCACGACTCACGATGCGGTAATGGCATGTGGTTCGCTTTGGATTTCCGCTTTCTGGCTGGCACCTGCTGTGGTGGTCTATCTGCTCAACTTCTATCTTTGCGTGCCCATGTTATGGTTCCGACATCGCTACTGGCAGTTTGGAATTGCCAATTTAGTATTGATATTGGTTTGCAATGCTCACCTGCTTTTTAAGAATATCAGTAGTCTGCCTGACATCTATCGCGCTGGTTATTCCTCATTTATGATCATTGCCCTGCTCGTCAACCTGATGGCCATCGGCATAGCCCTGAGTATCCGCTACGTGATGCGACAAGGCGAGAAGAAACAGAAGGAGGTGGAGGCAGAACTTGCATGGCTGAAGAATCAGATCAATCCCCATTTCCTCTTCAACACCCTCAACAACATCTCCAGTCTGACACAGATTGATGCCGACAAAGCTCAGGATACCGTGATGCAGCTGAGCGATCTGCTGCGCTATGCAATATATGAAACAAATAAACAAAAGGTTCCATTGGAAGGCGAAGTGGAGTTTATGCGAAACTACATCGACCTGATGAAACTGCGCTGCAATGAGATGACGACTGTCAGCGAAGAAATCGCAGTAGAGGACGGAAAGGTCGAAGTGGCTCCCCTACTCTTTATTTCCCTCATCGAGAATGCCTTTAAGCATGGCATGAACAGCAATGCCCCAGCCACCATCGACATTAGTCTGAAGCAGAAAGACGGCACACTCATCTTCACTTGTGACAACACCAACAACCCCAAGCCCACTAAGGACCGCAGCGGTTCTGGCATCGGACTGGAGAACACCCGTCGCCGCCTGGACCTCCTCTATCAAGGTCGCTACCAATGGGAGCAGACCATCACAGCAGATAATGTCTATCACGTCAAAATCACCCTTCAGCTATGAGACCCATAACCTGTATCATCGTTGATGATGAGCCGCTGGCAGTACGTCTCTTGGAGTCGTATGTTGAGAAGACGCCCGACTTGGAACTGATGGCTTCCTTTACCGATTCCATTAATGCTATCAACGCTATCAAGACGCAGAAACCAGACTTGATATTTCTTGACATCCAGATGCCGAATATCGATGGTATGGAGTTAGCTCATAGTCTGCCTGAAGAGACGCGTGTCATATTCACCACTGCCTTTAAGGAATATGCTTTCGAGAGCTACGAGGTGAATGCACTCGACTTTCTATTGAAGCCTGTCCGCTATAATAAGTTTCTCGCAGCTGTAGAGAAAGCCAGAAAGCTGTATCAGCAACCGTCCGCTCCACAACCACAGCAACAAACTACGCTTTTCATCCGGGTTGAAGGAGAATGGCGCAACGTAACTATCGATCAGATCACCTATGTCAATGGAATGAAGGATTACGTGATGTTTTATCTTGACAACGAACCAAAACCGCTGATTACCCATCTGACGATGAAAGCCGTTGAGGAGATGCTGCCAAAAGAAAAGTTCCTGAGAGTGCATCGCTCCTACATCGTCGCCGTTGACAAAATCCAAAAAGTAGATCGTAATGACTGTATCTACATCGATAAGGAGATTATTCACATCCCTGACGGCTATCTGCCCGCCTTCCGCCAGTTCCTCCAATCCCGTTCAACTCCCTAGCCTTGCTACAATTGATTCGCAATCCATAGAATCCACTCGTCGCAATTTTCAGTCAGCTTCTTGGGGTATGGCAGGTCGATATGAACATCAGGCGCCAACCCTGAACTTCCATTAGATTCTCCTTGAAGAAATAATGACGAAACGCAGGTAGGATAATATACCCAGATCTGACTGTTCGGCAATGGCGTACCAATGATGTTTCCAGAGTACTGAGCACCCCAGGTATTCTCTTTACCATAAACTTTTGTCCGCGTCATATCGCAACACATCTTGGCAAACCTGATGAGTGTCTCTGCCGAGCTAGCAGTATTCTTATCTATCACAATAGCCGCTTTCTTAGGCAATGGAGAGATAGGAAAATTTTCTACACTATCTTCATCATCTTCTATCTTCACCATTTCCTCTTGACTCTTACGACAGTTGTCAACCAACCATTTGGCCACTTCGTCGTCAGGATTATCGTTTAATATACGCTGGTAGAACGACAGGTTCTTAGGCGTATTCCTGAAGAAAGTACATTCTGGCGAAGACGGCTGGTGATCGTACAGCAACGGGAAGATCGGCTCCCAGATAGCATCGCCACCGCCTGTATTACCTCTCACATCTATAATCAGATGGTCACAACCTGACTGCAGATATGCTTGTGCTGCATCCTTGAGCCATTGGTAAGTAGGGTTCTGCCCAGTACACGATGGCACACGGATCAACCATGTTTTATCGTTCACCTTATACGATACTGGTTGGGGGGCATACTCAAACAACTTGGCATAGCGAATGTGGCATTTCGCAAAATATTGGTCAAAAAATAGTTGACAATCTACATACACATGTCCGTCGAACTGACTGAAGAACCAATAGCAATACTCGCACACCGCCTGTTGGATACCTATTTTCCCTGTAGATAGATTTTGACTGATCTCAGCTTTCATCTTTTGATAATCATCGCCGTAGCCCTTCTGCATGATGATAGGGAAGCCTGTATAATTAGTTTCCAACATCTGAATCAGCGAATCAAGGTCAGATACATTTTTACTGATACTGTCAGGCTCCAATGCCCTGGCATTTGACACTATAAGAGTTACGAATAAAGATAATAACAGTTTCTTCATAATGGGTTCATAATGATGATGCAAAGATAAAAAGGACACTATAATGCAGCAAGACGTTTGAGGAGTTCAATGAGCACTTGCCAGATATCCTCTATAGTCGATAGTTCAACACGTTCGCTTGTTGAATGCGGTTCTACGATACGTGGGCCGATGCTGGCAATCTGAATGCCAGGATAGTGCTCGACGAAGAACCCCGCTTCAAGCACGAAGTGCATGGCCACCATCCGTGGGCGCCAGCCCAGTACATCCTGGAACGTGTCGGAGGTAAGCTGCAGGAATGCCGACTGTTGGTCTTCCTGCCAGGCTGGAGCCGACATCACCATTTCCGATTTTGCCCCATTCTTAGCAAAGACATCGGCAATCTTGCGGCTCAACGACATCATGTCAGCATCGATGAAGCTACGCGTATGGGTGGAAATGAAGATACAATCCTCTTCCGTCTGAATACGCCCGATGTTATTGGAGGTCTCAACGGTGTCTGCCATCGCCTCACTCATCTTAATCACGCCCTGTGGAATCTGTTCCAGACAGGTCATCATGGCGTTGATGGCTTCGGGATCTATGACGGTCTTCTGAGGTGAACATTCGTTAATGGTGCAGCGGATGGCAGGGTCGGTATCGCCGTATTGCCTGCGCAGCTGCTCGTTGATGGCATTCACTTGCTCCATCAGGAAATCTTGGTTGTCTGATGGCATGTGGATGATGATTTCTCCCGATGAAGCGATGGAGGCGTTGGCCTCTCCGATATTGATGGAAGCAACCTCTATATCGTGTTTCGTGCGGATGGCATCCAAAACCTTCCACGCCACCTTGACAGCACTACACCGTCCCTTGTTGATATCGACGCCGGAATGACCGCCCAGGCCACCATTGATGTTGATGGCGCAGTAACCTGTACCATTCGCGTTCTTACGTTCCACGGGGATGCGATGGAACTGAAGGCAGGCTCCGGCTGCACCCGTCGTGATGGTGTCGTAGTCTTCGGAATCCAAGTTGATGACCTTGCGACCCTTCAGAAATTCGCTGCTCAGTTGTGAGGCTCCCGACATGCCGTCCTCCTCGTTGGTGGTAGTCATGACCTCCAGCGGGCCGTGCACCATCTCGTTGCTCTCCAGCACAGCAAGTGCCATCGACAGTCCGATGCCGTTGTCAGCGCCCAGCGAGGTGCCTCGTGCCTTCATCCATCCATTCTCTATATAGGCATCAATAGACATGTTAAGCGGATCGTTCATGCCCACGCAAACCATATCCATGTGGTTGAGCAGCACGACAGGTTCTGCACCCTCATGGCCCTGTGTGGCTGGTTTGCTGATGACGACGCAGTTCTCCTTGTCGCGCTTGTAGGGCAGATTCAGCCGCTCTGCAAACCGACACAGGTAATCTGCCACTCGCTCTTCATGGTGCGAAGGGCGTGGGATCTGGTTCAGTTCCTTAAAGATCTGGAATACACGTTCTGTTGTAGTTGTCATATGTTTAAACCTCCCTATATTTATCTCGACTATTTTAATACGACGATGGCGGCGGAGGGGTATTGATCGGGATTGAAGGTGAAGATATCGTCGGGTACGCCGATCTTCATGTGGGTGAGCTTCATGGTCAACGTGGCATCGTCGGTAATGGTCTCCATCTCACGGAACATATAGTCGTAGCCATCGATGGTCATCTTGACTTTCTTGGGGGCGCCTGGATCCTTGGGCTCGGTGAAGGTGATGACATAGTTGCCGAAGCGCGTCTTCATCGTGGCCTTGCGGTATTCAAGGTCGATATGAAGGTTGAGGTCGTAGTCGGTTTTCGGTTTCTGGTCGCTCTGTCGGATATAGATGGTGTCGCCCTCGACGCCCTGGATGTATTTCCATTGGTTGACGCCATCGAAGCCGCCCGCTGATTTCGTAGGCTGACCGAGCACCTTCATGGTGAGATAGAACTTGTTTTTGTTGTCTTTCGCAAAGGCGTTGATCTGACCGCTGAGAACGGTGACGAGGGATACCCTGGCCTTGAGACTCATCTCGTATTCCACGCCCTGAGGATCGCCCATTGCCTTGGCGCAGCGACGCAGCACGTCGGTGACCTCTTCGGGAATCTGCGCCTGAAGGGGTAAGGCTGTGCTGAGGAACAGCAGGAGGAGCAGTGCGGAATGTTTGATCTCTCTCATGGGGTCTCAAGGAATAAAAGGGGGTTAACGGCAGCGGTCGTACCACTCTTTGAGGGCGGCACGAGGGGTGCCCTGACGCACAAGCTCATCGAGGGCCAGACGGGCATCGAGGATGCGCTTCTGACGCAACAGGACATCGATCTTCGAGACGGCAAACTCCACATTCTTGGGCTGCAGGCGGATGGCCTCATCCCAGTCGTAGAGTGCCACATCGTAGAGCTGCTGTTCGGTCTCGTAGGCGGCACGGGCTGCATAGGCGCTGGCACTGTCGGGGAAGAGCTGCACGCAGCGGTTGAGCTGGTCGACGGTATCGGCACGGCGCCCCAGCTTCTGGAGGATATGCGCCAGGCCGAGATGGGCCTCGAGGAAGGTGGGATCGATCTGGATGAAGGTCTCGTAATCGTTCCTGGCCAGATCGTAATGATGCTGCTGGGAGTGGCAGTAGGCTCTGAAATAGAGGGCTGGGAGGTTACGGGCATCGAGACGTAACACGTCGCCATACTCGGAGATGGCATAGTCCCACTGCTGCAGATTAATATTGGCCTCGGCCTTCTTCATACGGAGGTTGATGTCGCGGGGGTTCAGACGGATCTGCTCCATCAGTGTAGAGACGGAGTCGCGCCACTGTTGTGGGGTCTGCGCCTGCGCGCAGACCGCCATCAACAGAAGGCTCATTATTAACAATTTACGCATTCTTGATGTAATTGACGATCCACTCTCCTACCTCACGCGTGCCGTATTTCTCGCCACCAGCGACTTGGATCTCAGGGGTACGCACGTTGGCATCGAGCGAGGCATTGACGGCCTCACGCACTAGGGCACCTTCTCTATCAAGTCCGAAATGCTCGAGCAGCATGGCGCCTGAGAGGATCTGTGCCAGCGGGTTGGCGATGTTCTGACCTGCCGCCTGGGGCCATGAGCCGTGAACGGGCTCGAACAGCGGGGTGTGCTCTCCCAGGGAGCTGGAGGGCTGAAGCCCCATAGAGCCGGTGATGCAGGAGGTCTCGTCGGTGAGGATGTCGCCAAAGGTGTTCTCGGTGACGATGACATCGAAGAAACGGGGCTCAGTGAGCACACGCATCGAGGCATTGTCGATAAACATATAGTCGGTCTTCACATCGGGATACTGCTTCTCCATCTCCTGGGCGATCTGACGCCACAGGCGACTGGATGCCAAGACATTGGCCTTGTCAACCACCGTGAGGTGACGATGGCGCTTCATAGCCATCTCGAAACCTACCTTGAGGATACGCTCGATCTCAGGACGGGTATAGATGTCAGTATCGTAGGCCTTGTCGTTGTCCTGATACTTCTCACCGAAATACATACCACCGGTGAGCTCACGGAGCACCACGAAGTCGGCACCACGCAGCAGCTCATCCTTCAGCGGTGACTTATGCAGCAGACAGTCGAAGGTGGCCACCGGGCGCACATTGGCGAAGAGACCGAGCTTCTTACGCATGGCCAGCAGACCGGTCTCTGGACGGATCGGCAGCGTGGGGTCGTTGTCGAAGCGCAGATCGCCTACGGCTGCGAAGAACACGGCATCGGCACGCATACACACCTCGTGGGTGCTGTCGGGATAGGGATCGCCACAGACATCGATGGCATGGGCACCACAGATGGCTATCTCGTACTCAAACTCATGTCCGCACTTCTCAGCTATCGCGTCGAGCACGGCTACTCCTTGTTTCATAATCTCAGGTCCGATACCATCGCCCTCGAGAATCGCAATCTTTAATTTCATATTACTAATAAATTATAACTCATTATTTTTCTCTTTCTCGTAGATATTCAGCATTTTGAAGGTGGCCTTGATGGCTGCCTCGGTCTGGTCGGCATCCAGTGCGCGGGTGCGGAAGATGCGTCCATTGTCGTTCCAGGTGATTACGGTCTGCACCAAGGCATCGGTGCGGCCTCCTGGCGGGATGCTCACCTGATAGTTCTGCAAAGCGGGAATCGTGCGGTCGAGGTACTTGCGGTAGATGTAGCGCAACGACTTCATAAAGGCATTATACTGACCATCGCCCGTGGCACTGGCCTCGTAAGCCTGACCGTTGATCTCGACCTTGATATTAGCACCGGGCTTCAGACCGTAGGCGGTGGATACCACATAGCTGACCAGCTTGACCTTATCCTCGGGGGCATCGTGCTTCAGCACATCACTCACGATGAAGGGCAGATCCTCCTGGGTGACGAGCTCTTTCTTATCGCCGAGCTCGGTGATACGCTGCGTGACGCGACGGGTCTGCTCGGGGGTGAGTTCAAGTCCCAGCTCCTCCAGGTTCTTCGCGATATTGGCCTTGCCGCTGTTCTTGCCCAGGGCATACTCGCGGCGACGTCCGAAGCGCTCCGGCACGAGTGCGTTCTGATAGAGCCCGTTTTTCTTGTCGCCATCGGCATGGACACCAGCCACCTGGGTGAAGACATTATCACCGATGATAGGCTGATTGGGGGCGACGGCGATACCACTATAGCTCTCCACGAGGCGCGAGATGTCGTTGAGCTTATCCTCCTGGATGTTCGTCTTGGCCTGAAACTGATCCTTGAGGATGACCTGCACACTCGACAGGGGGGCATTGCCACAGCGCTCGCCCAACCCATTGACGGTGACATGAATACCCTTGGCACCACTGAGCACCGCTGCCAGCGAGTTGGATACCGCCAGATCGTAGTCGTTATGGGCGTGGAAATCGAAGTGGACATCGGGATAGCGCTTGATCATCTTGCGGAAATACTCGATACACTGCAGGGGATTCATGATACCCAGGGTGTCGGGCAGCATGAAGCGGCGGATGCCACAGTCGCAGAGGGCGTCCATCAGCTGATAGACATATTGGAGCGAGTCCTTCATGCCGTTTGACCAGTCCTCGAGGTAGAGGTTGACGGAGAGCCCCTTCTCACGGGCATAGTGCACCTCACGACGGATATCTTCTATATGCTCCTCGGGCGTCTTCTGCAGCTGTTCCTGACAATGGCGCAACGAGCCTTTTGCCAGGAGGTTGATGGTTTTACAGCCACAGCTGAGCACCCAGTCGGCACTCTTGCCGCCATCCACGAACCCCAGCACCTCGACACGCTCGAGCTTGTCGATCTTCTCCGCATAGCGGCAGATCATGCTCACCGCCTCTTTCTCTCCCTCGGAGACACGGGCTGAGGCCACCTCGATGCGATCGACATTCAGGTCATGCAGCAGCATACGGGCTATCATGAGCTTCTCGTGGGGCAGGAAACTGACACCACTGGTTTGCTCACCATCGCGCAAGGTGGAGTCAAGGATCTCCACAAAAGGTCGGATGGACTTGTAATGGCTTACTTTCTCTTCTGTTCCCATTGTATTGTCTTATCTTGATTCTGTACGAGGAAATCGATATCGTCGAGTCCGTTCATCAGACAGTGCTTCTTATAACCGTTGATCTCGAAATGCTCACTGGAGCCTGTGGCCTTGTTGGTGACAGTCTGATTGGGGAGATCGACCTCTACCTGAGTCTTGGGGTCGCGCTGGATGCTGGCAAAGAGTTCTGCCAGGAAACCCTCGCTCACCACAACGGGAAGCACGAAGTTGTTCAGCTCGTTGTTCTTATGGATATCGGCAAAGAAGGAGCTGATGACCACACGGAAGCCATAACCGGCAATAGCCCAGGCCGCATGTTCGCGAGAGGAACCGGAACCGAAATTCTTGCCTGCCACGAGGATACAACCGCTATACGTGGGATCGTTGAGTACGAAATCGGGATTGGGGGTTCCATCGGCCTGATAGCGCCAGTCGCGGAACAGGTTGTCACCAAAGAATTTCTCCTCGCGAGTGGTCGCCTTGAGGAAGCGTGCCGGGATAATCTGGTCAGTATCCACATTCTCCAATGGCAACGGAACACAAGTGCTAGTAATTATATCGAATTTCTGTTTCATCTTTATTTTGTTCTTATGTTCTTTTTATCTAAAGAAATTCTCTTGGATCGGTAATGACGCCAGTTACGGCGCAAGCGGCTGCGACGAGGGGGGATGCAAGGATCGTGCGGGCACCTGGTCCCTGACGACCTTCGAAATTTCGGTTAGAGGTAGAAACTGACAACTTGCCGGCAGGCACCTTGTCGTCGTTCATTGCCAGACAGGCCGAGCAGCCAGGCTGACGGATGGCGAAGCCTGCTGTCTCTAGCACCTTGTCGAGTCCCTCTTCACGGATCTGCTTATCGACAGCCCATGAGCCTGGTACGAGCCAGGCGATGACATCAGCTGCCTTCTGGCGCCCTTTCACGATAGAGGCGAAGGCCCGGAAATCCTCGATACGTCCGTTGGTGCAGGCACCGAGGAACACGTAATCGACCTTGGTACCCAACAGCTGCTGACCAGCCTTGAAGCCCATATAATGAAGCGCCTTCTCGAAATTGGCATCGCCAGCAGCAGGGATAGACTCAGTGATACCGATGCCCATACCCGGGTTGGTGCCGTAGGTGATGCGAGGCTCAATGTCGGCAGCATCGAAGGAGAGCTCCTTGTCGAACACGGCATCAGGACCGCTCTGGAGCATCTTCCAATAGGCTACTGCCTGGTCCCAAGCCTCACCCTGAGGTGCATGCTCACGACCTTTCAGATAGGCAAAGGTGGTCTCATCAGGGGCTACAAATCCGCCACGGGCGCCCATCTCTATCGAGAGGTTACAGAGCGTGAGGCGCCCCTCCATCGAGAGGTTGCGCACCACGGAACCCGCATACTCCACAAAATAGCCTGTTGCCCCCGAGGTGGTGAGCTGAGCCATGAGATAGAGCGCCACATCCTTGGCGGTGACACCCTTTTTCAGCGTGCCGTTGATGCTGATACGCATCGACTTGGGCTTCTGCTGGAGGATGCACTGCGAAGCCATCACCATCTCCACCTCTGAGGTGCCGATGCCGAAAGCCACAGCACCCATCGCCCCATGCGTGGAGGTGTGAGAGTCGCCACAGACAATCGTCATGCCGGGCAGCGAAAGGCCCTTCTCGGGACCTACCACGTGGATGATACCATTATCCTTCGACATCATGCCGTAATGCGTCAGTCCGAAGTCGGCAGCATTCTTTGCCAGCGTGTCCACCTGCTTCTTGGATACAGGATCCTCGATGGGCTTGTCCTGATCGTGCGTGGGGGTATTATGATCCGGCATGCAATAGATCTGCGAGGGACGGAAGCACTTCAGGCCGCGTGCCCGCATGCCATCGAAAGCCTGGGGCGAGGTGACCTCATGACAGTAGAGGCGATCGATATACAACTGGGTGGGGCCATCGCTGACCTGCTGCACCACGTGCTGATCCCAGATCTTGTCAAACAGTGTGTTCATTCGTCTTCCTTTTTAAATTTGTTGATACAGTCGATATAGGCTTCAACAGAAGCTGTCACGATATCGGTGTTGGCACCGAAACCGTAATAGAGGGCACCATCGTACTCCACCTGCATGTGGACCTTACCCACATCGTCGGAGCCTTTGGAGATGGCTTGGATGGTAAACTCCTTCAGCGTCATCTGCTTCATGATGATCTTCTTCAGAGCCTTGATGGCGGCATCGACAGGACCGTTGCCACTGGCAGCAGCCTCGAACTTCTGGCCGCTGATGTCGAGTCCGATAGAGGCCACGCTCTTCACACCCTTACCTGTAGTAACTTGTAGGAAATCGAGTCTAACTGCGTGGGTATCAGCGGTATCCGCACCAGCCAGCATCAACGCATCGGCATCGGTAACCTCCTTCTTCTGGTCGGCCAGAATCAGGAACTTCTCATAGATCTTGTCGAGTTTCTCCTCAGGGAGATCCACACCGTTGACGTGCAGACGATGCTTCAGGGCGGCACGACCCGAACGGGCTGTCAATACGATGCTGTTGTCATCGATACCCACATCCTTGGGGTCCATAATCTCATAGGTATGCACATTCTTCAACACGCCATCCTGATGGATGCCGCTGGAATGGGCAAAGGCATTACGACCCACAATGGCCTTGTTAGGCTGCACTGGCATGTTCATCAAAGAAGACACCATGCGACTCGTGGGGTAAATCTTCGTGGTGTTGATATTGGTATCGATACCGATACCCTTGTGGCACTTCAGAATCATGGCTATCTCTTCGAGCGAGGTGTTACCGGCACGCTCACCGATACCGTTGATGGTTACCTCCACCTGGCGTGCACCTGCCAGCACACCATTCAGGGTGTTGGCAGTAGCCATTCCCAAGTCGTTATGACAGTGGGTAGAGATAATGGCCTTGTCGATACCATCGACATGCTCTTTCAGATATTTAATCTTCTCATAGTACTCCTGTGGCAGACAGTAACCCGTGGTGTCGGGGATGTTCACAACGGTGGCACCGGCCTTGATAACAGCCTCAACCACTCGAGCCAGGTACTCGTTATCGGTGCGACCAGCATCCTCACAATAGAACTCCACATCATCGACAAAGCGCTTGGCATACTTCGTGGCAGCGACAGCACGCTCGATAATCTCCTCACGGGTGGAGTTGAACTTGTACATGATGTGCTCATCGCTGGTGCCGATACCTGTGTGGATACGCTTGTGCTTAGCATATTTCAGGGCTTCGAAAGCCACATCGATGTCACGCTCCACAGCACGGGTCAGGGCACAGATCACCGGCCATGTAACGGCCTTTGAGATCTCAATAACGGAATTGAAGTCGCCCGGCGACGAAATAGGGAATCCTGCTTCGATCACATCCACACCCAACTGCTCAAGCGCCTTTGCCACCTGAATCTTCTCTACGGTGTTCAACTGGCATCCTGGCACCTGTTCGCCGTCACGGAGCGTTGTGTCGAAAATAAACAATCTGTCACTCATCTTTTCAATCAATCTAATGTTACGTTTGTATTTGGTTTACTTTATCTGTTCAAAGAAAAAGCCTTTCACACTCGGAAGTGAGAAAGGCTATTCTATATTCAGTTTCAGCATCTGACCTATATACATGCCCTGTCACTTCCGCCTGCTCCCTGCAGTCGAATAATAATAAGGCCGTTAAGTAGATTCAGACTCTTCATACTTGATCTTTTTTCTAATTTCGGCTGCAAAAGTAAACATTTTCATTGGAACAAACAAATAATTCGTAACATTTTTGTCTAAAAAACTATCATTTTATCGTTTTTTGGGCGATTTTTGCTTATTATTTATTAGCTTTTTGATAGATCTTTCGCATATCGTCGGCAGCCAGAACCTCCATCGCACCTAAGGTGAGTTTGCCGCCTCGGCTGCATTTCTCTACCATGATGTTGATCTCGTCGTCGGTCATCTGACGGCCTATCAGCTGCGGAACGCTTATCGGCATGCCGATAGAGCTGAAGAAGGTCTCGGCAGCCTCGATGCCTTGCAGGGCTGTAGCCTTAGCATCGGTAAAATCCTGATGCACACCCATCACGTTGACGGCAAACTGCACGAAACGGTTCAGATGCTTATCCATCACATAGCGGGCCCATGAGCCCCAGATGGCAGCAAGACCAGCACCATGCGTCACACCGAAGAGTCCGCTCAGCTCGTGCTCTAGTTTGTGGCTGGCAAAGTCCTTCTCGGTGCCGCACTCCGTCAGATCATTATGCGACAGAGAGCTGGCCCACATGATGGCAGCACGATTAGGATAGTCCTCAGGATTCTTCAGCACCTTGGGAGTGGCTTCCTTCACCGTACGCAACAGGGCTTCAGCAATGGCATCGGTCAGCAGGGCATCCTCATATTTCGAGAAATAGCGCTCCATCGTATGCATCATGATATCCACAGCACCTGCAGCCGTCTGGTAAGGTGGCAAGGTATAGGTGCGCTCAGGATTCATAATGGCAAACTTACAACGGCACAGGTCGCTGTTAAAACCACGCTTCAGCATACCCTCATCGTTGGTAACCACACAACTCGACGACATCTCTGAGCCTGCAGCAGGTATCGTCAGGATAACACCAATCGGTAAGCAGGCCTGCGGAACAGCCTTGTTATCCCAGAAGTCCCACACATCACCAGCATAGCCGGCACCATAGCCGATGGCCTTTGAGGAGTCGATAACAGAGCCACCACCAACAGCGAGGATGAAATTCACGTGTTCTTTGCGACAGAGTTCGATACCCTCACGTACTTTCGAGAGCAACGGATTGGGTACTACCCCACCCAACTCAACATAAGGGATACCAGCCTCTGTGAGCATCTTCTCGACCTTATCCAGCAATCCTGATTTGCGGGCACTGCCACCACCATAGTGTACCAATACCTTACCGCCACCATAACGCTGAATCAACTGTGGAAGTTTTTCTTCCGACTCGCGTCCGAACACCACTTGGGTCGGTGCATAGAAATTGAAGTCCTTCATACCTTATTATATATTAGTTTGTTTTGTTGGCAAAGATACGAAAAATTTTCTTTTCACCACGCATTTTCTAAATTATTTATATTATCTTTGCACCCAGAAAGATGAAAAAGACATTATTATATATTACCTTACCTTTTGTGGTACTGATAGGTGCCACCTACGCACTCCCCCGCCCTGCGAAGGCAAGCAAGGCAAGTATCACAATCCCGAGCAGACTCAGTACCCCCAGTAAGGCCGATAAACCAAGCGATTTTACCAGCAGTCCCAAGGTTCAGGCAGAGATCAAATACTATCTGGATCGCCACAACGTGCAAGACGAAGGTTATGAGATGGTGATAGGCTTCATTGACGGTAAACGCCACCATATAGACATCAACCCACACGTGACGCTGAGAAACGTCGGTACCTGGAAGGATTATTCCCGTGAGGGGACGGTGATCACCCTCGACACTTTGGGAAGAACCATCCTGGCAGTGTGTCAGGCTGATACGATTGTGACAGCTATCAGGGCTGACAAAGAAGGCACCTACCAAGGTGATTTCTCACAGACAGGCGCCAGCGGGCACGGCTCGTATCTGGCTGCCAACGGCAACTATTACGAGGGGCGCTGGGAACAGGACAAGAAACAGGGCTTCGGACTGGAGATGGTGTTGGCAGATAGTCTGAATCCTCGTCTGCGTGTGGGCGAATGGCGCAAGAACCGATTCATGGGTGAACGCATGAGATATACCTCAGAACGTATCTACGGCATCGACATTGCCAGATATCAGCATGGTAAAGGTCGCAAGCCGGCACCGATCCTCTGGGATCAGCTGCGAATCACACATGTGGGCAAGAACGGTAGTCAGAACGTGAGGGGCAAGGCCGACTATCCCGTATCGTTTGTATATATCAAATCAACTGAAGGCACCACCGTGCGTAACAAGTTCTACGTGAACGATTATGCCCAGGCCCGTAAACATGGGATCCGTGCAGGTGCCTACCATTTCTTTTCGACGAAAACCTCTGGCGCTGCCCAGGCTAAGCACTTTATCCGTAACACGCTGTTCCGTGAGGGTGATCTGCCTCCTGTGCTCGATGTGGAGCCCAGCAAGGCGCAGATCCAGCAGATGGGTGGCCCTGAAGCAATGTTCCGTCATATCCTCGTATGGCTCAAAGCCATAGAGCAATGGACGGGTGTAAAACCGGTGCTCTACGTGAACCAGATGTTTGTAAACAACTACCTCTCAGACCAGGAAGACCTGAAGCGTGACTATCGTGTGTGGATAGCCCGTTACAGCGAGTATAAGCCTGACGTGAGACTGACCTACTGGCAGCTTTGTCCCGACGGGCGAGTAGCTGGTATCCAGGGGGATGTGGATATCAATGTGTTCAACGGCTATCAGAGCCAGTTTGACGAGTTTGTCGCTAACGAAACGATCAAATAAGGTATGAAGACGCTGCTGATTCTCGTTGGCAAGACCACAGACAAGCATTTCCAGGCAGGCATTACGGACTACGTGGAACGCATCGGGCACTATATGCCCTTTGAGCTGGTGACCATCCCTGAACTCAAGAACACGAAGAGCTTGTCGGAAGAACAGCAGAAGACTGCCGAGGGGGAGCTGATCCTGAAACAGATACAACCGTCTGATACGGTAGTGCTGCTGGATGAGCACGGACAGCAGCTGCGCAGCATCGAGTTTGCCCGCTGGCTGGAGCAGAAACGGAACACAGCCCGCAGGCTGATTTTCGTCATCGGAGGTCCCTACGGCTTCTCACCAGCTGTCTATGCACGTGCCAACGAACAGCTGTCGCTCTCGAAAATGACGTTCTCACACCAGATGATCAGGCTGGTGTTTACCGAACAGATCTATCGTGCCTGCACCATCATCAAAGGCGAGCCTTATCACCACGAATAAAGTTACTGGCGTATGAAACATCTGCTCATCAGTCTCATCACACTGCTGCTGTCAACTACGGCTGCTGCAGGAAACAGGACCTACAGGCCTGAGGTGAAATCACTGCAGGCTGTGGTGAACCAAGACTGGCTATCGCCTGCGGTGATGCGACTCAAGGGGGATGATGTACTGCATATCGGCTTCGACGAGCTGTCGCACGACTATCACCGATACGTCTATCGTCTGGAACACTGCGAGGCAGACTGGAGCACTTCGGAAGGACTCTTCGAGACAGACTGGCTCGAGGGATTCAACAACAACGTGATTGACAACTATGAGCGCAGCATCAACACCACCGTACCTTACACCCACTACTGGCTACATATCCCTAACGACAGATGCCACCTGAAGATGAGCGGCAACTACAGGCTGCATATAGCCGAAGACGGAGACGAGGAAGATATTGCCACCGTAGAGTTTATGGTGACGGAACAGTCGATGGGCCTGACAATGAAGGTTTCAACAAACACCGACATCGACACCAACGAAAGTCACCAGCAAGTGACATTCGGACTGCAATACGGCAATCACCTGGTAACCAGTCCTGAGGATCAGATCCAGACAGTGGTGATGCAGAATGCCCGTGAGGATACATGGCGTAGGAATGTACGCCCCAGTTATGTGAGTCAAAACGGACTGGAGTGGTTGCATAAGATGGAGCTGATCTTTGATGGCGGTAACGAATACCGTAAATTCGAGATCCTCGATCCCAGTCACCCGACGCTTGGCATTGAACATACCTTTTGGGACGGTACCAACTATCATGCACAGCCCTATATCAGTGAGCCCCGTATGAACTATATCTATGATGAGGATGCCAACGGTGCCTTCTATATCCGCAACAGCGACAATCTGGATAACGATATCGCCAGCGACTATGTGTGGGTAAACTATCGTCTGAAGGCGCCACAGTTTCTGAAAGGACGTATCCTTATCAACGGACAATGGACAACAGAAAAACCAAGTATCTACCTGATGGACTATGATGAGGCACAAGGACTATATACGGCCTCTATCCTGCAGAAACTGGGTTACTACTCCTATCAGTATCTCTGGCTGAAAGAGGATGGCACCACGCATCCCCTGCCCTCAGAAGGGAACTTCTATGAGACAGAGAACCGCTACCAGATACTGGTATATTTTAAAGGCACGGGAGAACGTACCTGGCGACTGACAGCCTACAGTCAGACCATCATAAACTAACCTTTCTTATTCCTCCTGAATGGTGATTTCAGCTTGTGGCGCTTGCGGAACTCCTCTGGCGTCACATGCATCTTCTGATAGAAGCAAGCCACGAAGAAGTTGGGTGATACAAAGCCCAGCTCATGCGTGATCTCCTCTATTCCCTTTTCTGTGTTCTGCAGCATATCGATACCCTTCTCCAACATGATTGAAAGGGCCATCGGACGCGGACTCTTATAGATATTCGACGTGATGAGCTTGTAGAAATCCTGAATCTCAATACCTGATACTTTTCCCAGATCACGCATTGTCAATGCTGACTCCGGCTTTGACATGACATAAGGCATCAGATGGATCATCATCTTGATAAACTCAGGCTCCAATCCTACCTGTCCTTCATCATAACGTCCGTGAATCTCATCTAATGACGGCTCCAACAGTTCAGTACCACGAAGCGTACAACGCTCAGCGAAACGACGGATATTCTTCAGCAGAGGACGTTCCTGAGTGTCACGCAGGGTAAACATACGATCATTGCGCAGATAGTAATAGGCATTGAAGCCCACCAAGACAAGCATGATCAGGATAAATAGCCAATACACACCCGTAGAGCGCCACCAAGGCTCATTCACGTTGATGGTCCAGAGATATGGGGTTGTCTCCCACTTATTGGGATTCATGGAGGCCTGAATCTCAATGGTGTAGGAACCAGGGCGTAGAGCCATCAGTGGCAGGTGCAGACGACCACTGGTGTCCACAATCGCATTGGGTTCATAGCTGGAATAGATATGCCACTGTCCATCCAATCCGATGACACGTACACGGTAGTAGGTGTGCTGCGGACGGAAATAGTTCAGGCCAGAGAACACCAAAGTCAAAGAGTTCTGGTCGTAGTTCAGATCCACCTCATCTACACGGGTAATGGCCTTCTCAAGAATC
Source organism: uncultured Prevotellaceae bacterium (assembly GCA_902784065.1). GTDB lineage: Bacteria > Bacteroidota > Bacteroidia > Bacteroidales > Bacteroidaceae > Prevotella. Next base: position 18,370 of record CACZTJ010000005.1, read on the forward strand.
ACTTGTCCATCAACCTTTTCGCCGGCTTTCACCTCGATACCGTTGACAAACAGCTTGATCAGTTTAGGATAGATCTCAAAATGCATCACCCCATTGACGGTATTCATCTCATGAGGATTGAAGGTCACCATATGATCTATCGACTGCATCACCACCATTCCGTCAGGTGTACAGGCAGCACCATTGTTGGCAAAGTTCTCATTGGGCACCAGATCATATTCATTATAACTGGTGACGTAATCAATATGTCCATTCTTGATCACCACACAAGAGATGCCATAGCTGGTGCCTACCCATATCTGGTGTTCCCGATCCTCCGTAATGGAGTGAACCACATTATTCAACAAACCCTCATGACGGGTGATCACCTGTGGCAATTTGTCTGACTCATTGCGATAGAGTTGCAGGCCCTGACTTGTTCCGACCCATGTCCACCCGCGTGAATCACGGTATGCACAGTTTACTAATCGATCATGGAACGTGTTTACCGAGGTACGATACTTCTCCATGATGGAATAAAGCTCGCGTGAACGGGGATCATCCCAGCTATAAGACTTGAAAGGTGCATTATACGGACGGGAATAGAGCAGTCCGCGACGCTCTGTGCCTGCCCACATACCTCCCTGTTTATCAAAGGCTATCACATTGATATCCGTCTTCAGGATCTGACCATTCATCAACTTCAGTTCATCATAGAACCGCTTGGAGCCCGTTGTCGGATTATAGGTCATATAACCGAGTGAGGTGGCAATATAGAAGAGAGAATCCTTCTTGGCCATGTTATTCAAGTGATAATTCCCAGCCTGATGGATGATGGTCCATTCGCGTTTATCTACCTCGAAACGTAAGAGCACCGCGTCGCGTTCACCATTGCGGATCTGATAGATATTGTTGCTATCGTTGAACAGGACGGAGGAGCTGCTATAGAGTGCTTTCATACTAGAATCATAGGCCAATAACTGGAACTGGAATTTACCTGTTTCAAGATCTTTTCCCTCAACCATACCATCTTCGTAGAACAGCAACAGCAACCTGTCCTGGTAGGTCTCTAAGTCCTGCAGGTTCTTTCCGGCTCGAATGCGATAGGTCTTCTTGGATTCCACAGAATACAGGTCGTAGCCGTTCAACAGCCAGACGACACCATTATCACCTACAAACATATCGTCAACCGTCTTATGGAATCCGAATTTCAAGAACTCATCCCTGACAGAGTTCACAAATCTCTCTGTCGTCAGATTCACACAGGTAACACTATGCTTATTTTTGAGCCACAGGTGATGATACTTATCAAAATAGAGATGATTGTTGCCACGATAGAAATCCAACGGATAGATATTCTCTTCCTTCGGATCAATATAAGTAAAGTACTGTCCGTCGAAGAAATTGATCTGTCCCATCGTTGATGTCACCATGCGACCTGTTCTTGTACATTTTATCGCCTGAGCACTATTATCTGCCAAACCATCTGAGGCATTGAAATAGTCAAACAGTCTGTCAGAACGGTCTGCCATCGCAGAAAGCGACAGCATCTGTAAGAGGCAGAGAAGCAGGTAGATCTTCGTTCGCAACATTATGATTAAATTCTATTGTTTCCTTATAAAGGATAAATCAGCCACAAAAATACGAACTATTTTGCAAATGAGCAAAAAAAACAAGGAAAAAGTGGCACTACAAAGGATTTTCTTGGTTGATTCGAAGTATTTTATTATCTTTGCACCCGGTAAAAGATAAATTTCTTCAACAATAACTTATAATGACTTATGAACACTAGACCATTAACTCTGTTTGTAGCTAGCATGATGATGGCACTCGCTTCGGCACAGACCATCACCGGAAAATATGAAATCCCGCAGATGCCTGATTGGGCGAAGAATGCGGTATTCTATCAGATTTACCCACAGACATTCTGTGACTCTGACGGCGATGGTATCGGCGATATTCAGGGTATCATCAGTAAACTCGACTACGTGAAGAGTCTCGGTGTGGATGCCATCTGGTTTAATCCCTTCTTTGATTCCCCTTTCAATGATGCCGGCTATGACATCCGCGATTACTATAAGATTGCGCCACGCTATGGTACTAACGAAGATGCACGCCAACTCTTTGAGGAAGTTCATAAACGGGGAATGCATGTGATCTTCGACTATGTAATCAGCTACACTGCCATCGACCATCCCTGGTTTATCGCATCGCAGAAACAGGAGGAAAACAAATATTCCAACTACTATATCTGGACAGAGACCAACTGGGTGGATCCCCCATTTGAGTTTGCAGGTCAGTTTGTGAAAGGCTACGGACAGCGTAACGGACAGTTTATGCGTAATTTCTACTGGTGTCAGCCTGCACTGAACTTCGGTTTCGCAAATCCCGATCCTGATCAGAAATGGCAGCTACCCACCAATCATCCTGATGTAATGGCGATGCGTGAGGATTTGAAAGACGTGTTACGTTTCTGGATGGATATGGGTGCCGACGGCTTCCGTGCAGATATGGCTGGCGCACTGGTTAAGACACGTCGTGTAAGAGGTAATGAACAGTTCTACAACACCAATGAGAATGAGACCAAGCTCTTCTGGCGAGAAATCCGTCAACTGCTTGAGAAGGAATACCCACACGGATTCATGGTAGCAGAATGGTCTTATCCTGCCGATGCACTCGACAATTGTTTCCATGTAGATTTCTTCCATTGGTTCAAAGGTTATAATGATCTGTTCCAGAAAGAGAGTTGGCGTATCCTCAACGGTGTGAGTGAGGGTAACAGTTATTTCGATGCAGAAGGTAAAGGTAGTGTTGCCGACTTCCTGAAGAGTTATATGGACCAGTATGAGAAGACTGTCGGCAAAGGCTATATCAGTCTGCCGCTGGGTAATCACGACAATGCCCGTTTAGGAAATAAGCGTACTGACAAGGAACTGGAGATCATCTATGCCTTTGGTTTTACGATGCCAGGTGTACCTTTCTTATATTATGGTAATGAAATCGGAATGCGCCAGCTTCCTAAAGACTGGCCACAAGTAGAAGGTGCCTACCAACCACGTAACGGTGCACGCACCCCTATGCAATGGAGTAATGACAAGAATCTCGGTTTCTCTACGGGTGATGCCGCCAATCTATATCTGCCTGTGGATCCTGCTCCAGATGCCCCTAACGTAGCAGTTCAGGAGAAGAATCCAAACTCATTGCTTAACAAGACACGGCGCCTCATCGCCTTACGTCATCATGAACCCGCACTTGCCAATTATGCAGAGTTTGTGCCTGTCTATCCGAGTCAAGATACATCAGACCCCTACCCCTTCGTCTATGCACGTGCTGCTGGTAAGGATGTCGTGCTGGTGATGCTGAATCCAAGAGCAAAGGCTTCAGATGCCACCTTTAATATCAATGTAAAATTCAAGAAGACAAAGTTGCTTGCCGGCGACAATTTCAATATCACCCATAAAAAGAATACAGGTAACATGACGATTCATATGCCCGCCACTTCGTATGCCATCGTGAAACTGCAGGGAGCAAGCTATTAAATAACAGCATGACATGAAAATGATGAGAAAACGACATATTGCATCGTGGTTGCTATTGGCAGTATTTCTGCCAATGCTGGTTTTCTCGTCGCTTCACGTACATGAAGAACATTCGGTAGCAACAGAAATAGCGTGTGCTGACTGTGTGCATCACAGCTGTCACGGGCACCTCACCCAGACGGCATCATGGGCACACGACTGTGTGCTCTGCCAATTCCTGACGCTGACTATGTTGACAGCTGCTCTTATGGCTGTCACAGTATATATACATGTATGTAAGAAGCATCATGTCCAGCCTTCGATTGGTTACCATACCACCTGCTGTGGCATGATTGTTACCAGGGGACCTCCGTCGGTCTGATACCCCCAGACATTTACATACAATAATCATATATACATTTTATCAATCACAGAATGAAAAAAAGACATATCATTCTGCCATTGCTGTGTTTATGCACGGCAGTGGCAGCGCAAGATCACAAAACACATCATCATGAGGAAGATTCGACCGACGTCTTCTTCCGCCATCTGAATCTGAACGAAATAACGGTAACTGGCGTGACTGGCGACACCAAACTGAAACATGCCACAGCTCCAGTAAGCATCGTAACACCTCAAATTCTGAAGGCTACAGCCGCCACAAACATCATTGATGCTATCTCACACCAGCCTGGCGTCAGTGAACTGACAACAGGTGGAAGTATCTCTAAACCCATCATCCGAGGATTGGGTTATAACCGCGTGGTAGTGATGAGTGAAGGAGTGCGTCAGGAAGGTCAGCAATGGGGCGATGAGCACGGTGTAGAAGTTGATGGAAGTAGTGTTTATAGTGTTGAGATATTGAAAGGACCTGCTTCACTCATGTATGGATCAGATGCTATGGCGGGAGTCGTTATCCTCCATGCACAGCCGACGCTACCCGAAGGTGAGATACACGCGAATGTCAGCACAGAGTATCAGACCAACAACGGTCTCTTCAACTATAACCTCTCGATAGCTGGCAACCAGAAAGGCTTTGTGTGGGATGCCCACTACAGCGACAAGATGGCACATGCCTATAAGAACAAGTATGATGGTTATGTGCCTGGTTCGCAGTTCCGTGAACGGGCAGGTCGTCTGATGTTAGGTACCAATCAGTCTTGGGGACACTCACGACTCATTTGGACAGCCTACCATCTGACACCAAGTATCGTGGAAGGAGAACGTGATCCGGAGACGGGTGAACTCGAATGCAATTCTGATGACGTGAAGACCTATAGCAAGGCACTCCCCTTCCAACAGGTGAAGCACTACAAACTGGTATGGGATAATTCTCTGAACCTGTCATCAGGTTATCTCAAGGCTATCATCGGCTACCAGCAGAACCGCCGTCAGGAATTCGAGGAGAGTGCCGACGAGTATGGCATTTTCCTGAAGCTTCACACGCTGACCTACGATCTGCGTTACGTCACCAACGAGAACAATGGTTGGAAATTCTCCACGGGTATCGGTGGTATGTATCAGAAATCAGTGAACGAGGGTGAAGAATACCTGATTCCTGATAGCCGCCTGTTTGATTTCGGCATTTATGCCACTGCCACAAAAACGCTTGGTGAGAAATGGACACTGAATGGAGGTGTACGCTATGACCATCGTCGATTACATGGCTATGAATTGATAGAAGATGGGGATTTACGTTTTACTGATTTCATACGCCGTTTCAATGGTTTGACGGGAAGCGTGGGAGCTGTCTGTAACATTAACGAGCATTTCAACCTCCGTCTGAATCTGGCACGCGGCTTCCGTACTCCCAATATCAGCGAACTGGCATCGAATGGTGTACACGAAGGTTCTCTCCGTTATGAGATCGGTAATCAGAATCTTAAGGCGGAATATAGTCTTCAGGCCGATCTCGGACTCGACTTCAACTCGAATTATGTATCGGCACAATTGGCTCTTTTTGCCAACCGCATCGACAACTATATCTTCACCCATCGTGTGCTTGAGGTCATCGATCCTGATTATCTCACCTATGCCTATACACAGGGCGATGCCCGTCTGTTAGGCTTCGAGGCAGGTATCGATTTCCATCCCATCCACTCGATCCATTTCTCCAACACTTTCTCGTATGTCAATGCCCAGCAGTTGCATGCGAGTGACGATACGAAGTATCTCCCCTTCACCCCTGCCCCTCACTGGACATCGGAACTGAAATGGGAGCTTTTCCATCATTCGCACAACACGGTGAATCATCATCACACCTCAGATGCAGCCCATCGTTCACCGCTCAACAACCTCTACTTCGCCGTAGGACTTGACTGTTATATGAAGCAGTCGAACATCTACAGTGCTGACGACACAGAGACGGAGACACCAGGTTATGCACTGCTTTCGCTCTCGGCAGGTACTGACATTCAGGTGAAGGGTAAAAAAATTGCCGAACTCTATATCACTGCCGACAACCTGCTCGACAAGGCTTACCAAAACCACCTGAGCCGTCTGAAATATACCGATATTAATGTTGTCACAGGGCGTCAAGGTGTCTTTAACATGGGACGTAACATCACATTCAAGCTCGTCATACCTATTCGTATGTAATAAATAATCTTAATTCTCATAGTGATTATTACTGATTTTTCGGTAATAATCACTATCTTTGCAAAATAATTAACGTGTTTGCTCATGACAGACGATACTAAGAAGCCGAATGTAGCACTGGCGCTATCCAGTGGTGGTGCCAGAGGATTAGCACACATAGGAGTCATTGCAGAACTGGAGGCAAGGGGCTATCGGATCAGCTCTATTGCAGGTTGCTCAATGGGTGCTCTCATCGGAGGTGTATATGCTGCAGGAAAGTTGAATGAGTTTCGTGAGTGGATGAAAACCATGGATAGGAAGAAGATGCTGGAGCTGACAGACTTCTCGCTATCGATCAATCATATTGTTAAAGGAAAGCGTATCATTGAGGCCATCATGGAGTTTGTGCCTGATATGGCCATAGAGGATTTGCCGATACCTTATTGTGCCATAGCAACAGATTTGATATCAGGTAAGGAAGTCGTGTTCAATAAAGGCAGTTTGTTTGAGGCTATCCGAGCCAGCATTTCCCTCCCATCCTTCTACGAACCTGTGCATCGTGACGATATGCTTCTGATAGACGGTGGCGTCATAAACCCCATTCCCCTGAATCGCGTTAAAAGACAGCCAGGAGATATCCTGGTGGGAGTCGATGTGAGCGGACATGATTACAAATCCCAATGGGAAGAGATGCGCAGACTGACAGAGCGGCAGAAGAAGACCGACAAGTCGCTGAAAGCCAGGATCCTCGACAAGTTGATACCTGACAACATCGGATTCAACTATTATACACTTCTGTCCCGTACCAGTTCGCTGATGATCCATCAGAACTCTATACTGATGGCAAAACTGATCAAGCCTGAGATCCTTATTGATATTCTGATGAGCCGATTTGACGGGTTCGATTACGACAAATCCGAGAAAATCATTAACATCGGCCGACAAAAGGCTTCGAATGTCATCAGTAAATATGAAAGCAGTTTAGTCGATCCCAGTATTTAGTGGAAACGTTGTCTGGTTCTCTCCTCTAACGTCTGGAAAATGACAAAGAGAACTGGCACGATGAAAAGCAACGCAATAGTACCGATTACCATACCGCCAATGGTGCCTACGCCGAGTGAGTGATTACCATTGGCACCAACACCTGTGGCAAGGGCAAGTGGCAGCAGACCAAATACCATTGTCATTGAAGTCATGAGAATAGGACGCAGACGGACGGCAGCAGCATCCAAAGCTGCCTCTACGAGACCTAACCCCTGGCGACGGCGCGTACTGGCATATTCTGTCAGCAGGATGGCTGTTTTCGAAAGCAGTCCGATAAGCATAATCAAACCCGTTTGCATATAGATATTATTCTCAAGTCCCCACAGATGGGCAAACAGGAACGAGCCTGCCAATCCGAATGGCACACTTAAGATGACAGCGAGTGGGATAAACAGGCTCTCATAAAGTGCGCACAGAATCAGGTAGATAAAGATGATACAGATGATGAATACCAACGTAGTGGTGTTCTGAGCTGAAGCTTCCTCACGCGTCATACCACCAAACTCGTAACCATACCCCTCAGGCAACACCTCAGCAGCCACCTCCCGGATCGCGTTAATAGCCTGTCCGCTACTATAGCCTTCTGCAGCGGTTCCACCCACTTGGATACTTGGGAAAAGATTAAAACGCGACAAGGTTTCTGAACCATACACACGCGTCAAAGTAAGATACTGTCCGATAGGTGACATCTCACCTTTGTTGGTCTTCACAAAGATATTATTCAGCGACTCCGTATCAAGACGATACTCTGGTGAGGCCTGTACCATCACACGATAGAGCTTGGTAAAGCGCACGAAGTTGGAGGCATACGTACCACCAATATATCCACTGAGGGCTCCAAGTACATCGCTTGGCGATACACCGCGCCGTTTACACAAAGCGGCATCCACATCCACACGATACTGCGGATACTTCAGAGAGAAGTTGGTATAGGCTCGACTGATCTCCGGACGTTCATTCAGGGCAGCTATCATACGGTTTGTATAGCCCATCAACTCATCAATGGTACCACCATGCTTGTCCTGTATGTGTAATTCAAAACCATTGATACGACCAAAACCTGGCAGCATATTCTGGGTGTTCACCTGAATCTTGGCATTGGCAATATCTGCCGTACGACGATAGATCTCATCCACGACACTCTGCACGTCGTCGCCTTTCGCTGTACGCTCGTCCCACATCTTCAGCTTCAACGTGAAATTACCATTCGACGATGATTGCTCAAAGTTGTTGCTATTACCTGCAATGAGGGAATAGATACGCAACTGAGACAAATCCTTGATACGTGCCTCCACCTCTTTTAATATACCATAGGTCTGCTGCAGACTACTACCTGGTGAGGCCTGCACATTAATAAATACGGTACCCATATCCTCATTGGGTACAAGACCGGTCCTCATCGTACGCATCATCCAGCCGAGAGCTATCATAGCTGCCACAACAAGGACAGCTGCCAGCGTTTTGCGACGCATAAAACCTGTAACCACATGCTTGTATCGCCATGACAGCGATGCAAAGACGGCGTTAAAACGAGCATGGAAACGTGTAGGTGGCTTGTCGTGCATGATAATGGCACTCAGAGCTGGTGAGAGTGTTAGTGCATTAAATAATGAGATAGCTACTGCAATCGCCATCGTGACACCAAACTGCGTATAGAAAGTTCCTGTAACACCACCGATGAAGCAGACAGGCACAAACACTACCATAAACACCAGCGTGGTAGTAATGAGGGCTGAGGTAATTTTATGCATCGCCTCCTCAGTCATCTGCTTCGCATCGTCTGTACCATCCTTATTCTCAAGTCTTGCCTGTACGGCTTCAACGACAACGATAGCATCATCTACAACCGTTCCAATCACCAGCACAAGGGCAAATAGCGTCAGCATGTTCAATGAGAAGCCGATAGCATAGATCACAGCCAATGTAGCTATCAGCGATACGATAATAGCGATAGCGGGAATAATGGTGGCACGCCAACTGCCCAAGAAGAGCCACACCACAAGAATCACCAATACCAAGGCTTCGAGCAGCGTCTCCACCACACTGGCAATTGACGCATCCAAGAAGTCTTTTTTCGACTCCAGATCCTCAATCACGATATCAGGAGGCAACGACTTTCGTATATCCTCTATCTCACGGTCTATCTGTTTGATAATCTCATTGGCATTCGACCCTGCCACCTGATTGATACTGATATTGATACCAGGACTGCCGTTGGTCTCACCGATGATGTTATAGTTCTGCGAACCCAACTCTACCCTGGCGATATCGCCTACCCGCAACACATCGCCATCAGGCAACGAACGGATCACAAGATTCTCGTATTCCTGCTCTTTCTCGTAGCGTCCACGATATTTCAGCACGTACTGAAAGGTATTCTGACTCTCGGCGCCAAGCGTACCCGTAGCTACCTCTACGTTCTGTTCGTTCAGCACCTGAGTGATATCCGCTGGTGTCAGGTCGTAACGAGCCATCTTCAGCGGGTCAAGCCAGATACGCATCGAGTAGTCGGCACCCATCACATTCACCTCTCCCACTCCAGGGATTCGGCTCAGGCGAGGCTCAATATTAATCTTCGTATAGTTAGCTAGGAAAGAACGGTCAAAAGTGCTATCCGGACTATAGACTGCGATCTGCTTAATGTTCGAGGTCTGTCGTTTGCGAACCGTCAATCCGCTCTTCACCACATCACTCGGAAGTCTTCCCTGAACGGTGGCAGCACGGTTCTGAACATTCACCATCGCCATATCGGGGTTAGTACCCTGACGGAAGAACACACCAATAGAAGCCGTACCATTGTTAGAAGCCGACGAGGTCATATACATCATACCCTCCACACCATTAATGGCTTCCTCCAGAGGCACTACCACACTTTTCTGCACCGTCTCGGCATTAGCACCCGTATAAGATGCCATCACTCGAACGGTGGGCGGCGCTATCTCAGGAAACTGATCGAGGGCAAGCTGACTCAGTCCGATGATACCCACCAGCACCATCAGCACCGAAATAACGCCAGATAAGATCGGTCTGTCTATGAATGTCCTAACGTTCATCTCTCTTTACTTTTCACATCGACTCCATCTCTGAGCAGACCGGAACCTTCGGCGATAATCGTATCACCGACGTTGATGCCCTTCTCTACGATATAATTCTTTCCGTTGTGCTGCGGAAACAGCTTCACAGGGGTAGCCACCGTCTTACCGTTGACAACGCGATAGACGAACGAGCGGTTCTGCAACTCATAAGTGGCTTCCTGTGGAATGACGATGCAGTCTGTAAGACGGGTCGGAACGATGACTGTCGCACTACCGCCATGATGCAGCAAACCACTGGCATTGGGGAAGGTAGCACGCAGTGTCACGGCTCCTGTCTGCGTATCAATCGTACCACTCACGGCACTGATATGTCCTTTCTGATCGTATTTCTGCCCGTTGTTCAGACGAAGCCCCACTTCAGGCGCCTTATTGATAAACTCACTGATAGAGCCGTATTGCGATACCAAGTCGAGTGCATGATTCTCACTGATACTGAAGTAGATATACATCTCGGAATCGTCGGCAACAGTCACCAGCGGTTCATCAATACTACTGCTAACAAGAGAACCCACATGCCAAGGAATCATTGATGCCACACCGCTTACCGGACTCTTTACCTCTGTATAGCTCAGGTTATTACGGGCATTCACCTCCTGAGCCTTTGCCTGAGCCAGGGCAGCCTCAGCCTCCAACCAGGCATTACGCATCGTCTTTACCGACACTTCACCCACGACATCATTTCGTTTCAACAACTCCTCGTTCTCGTAGTTCATACGTGCCGTTGCCAAACGGGCCTCCGCACTCTTCCGGTTGGCGATGGCCATCTCCAAGGCAGCACGATAAGGCACCTGGTCTATGATAAATAAGGTCTGCCCCTTGCGAACAGCCTGCCCCTCTCCTGTCAGGATTTGCGTGATACAGCCCGACACCTGCGGACGTACCTCTACGATCTGCTTACCTGTCATTCGGGCACTATACTGGCGTTCAAGCGTCATATCCCTCTTACTCACCACCATCGTTTTGTATTGAGCAGCGTCTTGCCTCTTCTGCTTCTTATCACCACACGACAACAAGACCAACAGCACTGCAAGACATACAGCTGGCAAGGGTTTAATTTGAGTTATTCTCAGCGACATAAGTTCGTTGTTTAGTTGGGTTACGTCTGTATTTGTGTGCAAATTTAGCGAAAAAATCATCAATAATTTGCCATTTAACTATTTTTATCAGAGAGGTAACGCTATTTATCTCAGATTTTCCGTATTTTTGCAAAGACATTAATCGAAACCTATTTAATTAACCAAGTACAATTATGAAGAGTAGAACAAAATTTCTCGTGATGGCTATGGTAGCCATGTTCGCATTCAGCACACCAGCTGATGCACAGTGGGGCGGTTTATTAAACAAAGCCCGTAAAGCCGTTGGTATCAAAACCAAGCAAGAAAAGGCGATTGATGAGCAGAAGCGTAAGCAGGACTCTATCCAGGCAGCTATCAAGAGCATCACGCCTACCATTCCCCAACCAGCCGAGAGTGGCGCCCTCATTGCCATCAGGTGGGATAAAACCAAGATCGGTACTTGGGATCCCGTGAAGCTGGAGATCACATTCAACAAGACTTACGAAGATGGCGAGTTTGCAGGTCAGAAGGTGAGCTACAAACTCGATCCTAATACAGGTAAATGGACCAGTAAGAAGGGTTCTGATGTGGGCTCTATCAGCAATGACGGTACCATCGAGTCACCCAATCTGGGCACCCTCAAGTTTGATCCCGAGAAGTGCACAGTATCGTATGAAGGTACGATCATCGGCAAGGCAAACCTGAAGAATGCCTATATTTTCGACAAAGAGATTGGAGGATTCGAAGGTCATGTCAGTCCGTTGCTCGTAGCTTACACCTTTATTGGAGCATTAGTCTCTAAAGATCAGGTTCTCAAGTGGAAAGAAGAAAAAGAACAACGCGCGAAAGCTGCTGCTGAGCGTGCCGAGAAAGAGCGCCAGGAGCGCATCGCACGCGAGGAAGCACTGAAGAAGGAATGGGCTTCTCTGAACATGGAGATTACAACCAGCACTGGCTCTACGCTCGGTTACATCCGCACCAACGGTGTGGTTGAAAACAGTACTCACTCTACCATCGGTTACATCAAGACCAGCGGCGAGGTAGAAGGCAGCACCCACTCCACCATCGGATATATCAGAAGCAACGGTGAGATCGAAAACAGCAGTCACTCCACGATCGGTTACTATCGCAATGGCTGTTTCGAAGACTGGCGTCATAGCACCGTAGGCTATTTCCGCAATGGTGATGTAGAAGGCAGTACCCACTCCACCATCGGAAAGATTCGTGGTGGCAGCAACAGCACCGCAGTAGCCGCAGCCGTCTATTTCTTCTTCTTCAAAGACAAGATTCAGAGCAACACCATCAGCAGTAGTGGTCGCGATGCAGCACTCTACTACAACGGCAGCCAATTCGGAGAGATTCGCTCCAACGGCGACGTATATATCCGTGGCAGCAGGAAGGGAGAGTTGCGCTCTAATGGCGACATCTACGTCAACGGCAGCAGAGTCGGAGAGATTCGCTCAGGTGGCGATATCTATAAGAATGGCAGTCGTGTGGGTGAGGTTCGCTCTAACGGTGATGTTTACGAGAACGGCAGTCGTGTGGGTGAGGTTCGCTCGAATGGCGACGTCTATAAAAACGGTAGCCGCATCGGTGAGGTACGCAATATGGGCGATCCCAAGAAGGCAGCCGTGCTCTATTTCTTCGGATTCTTCTAAGTAAAATTTAAAAAGTGAAGACACTCTGTCAATACATATCAAAATATATGGGAATACTGGTGCTTTTAGCAGCTGTGCTGGCACTGGTATTCCCTGATTCATTGCGACAAATTCGCCCGACGGTTATCAATTATCTGTTGGGAGTGGTGATGTTCGGCATGGGCCTGACACTCAACCTGCAGGATTTCAAGATCGTATTCAGCCGCCCGAAAGATGTTATCATAGGTTGTCTGGCACAGTTTACAATCATGCCGCTGCTGGCTTGGATACTGGCACGCCTCTTCTCACTCGACGAGGCCCTGGCGCTTGGCGTGGTGCTGGTAGGCTGTTGCCCTGGCGGTACTGCCTCAAATGTCATCACCTACCTGGCAAAAGGCGATCTGGCGCTTTCCGTTGGAATGACGGGTGTCTCTACCCTCTTCGCCCCGTTCCTCACACCTTTGCTCACCTGGGCTTTGGCGGGCAAGAGTGTCAATGTCGATGTGGTAGGTATGCTGCTGAGCATCCTCTGGGTGGTTATCCTGCCTATCGTGGTAGGACTGATCGTAAAAGGGCTATGGCCTAATTTCACAAAGAAGGCTACTGACTATCTCCCAGCCTTCTCATCAATTGCCATTGCCATGATTGTAGCTATCATCATCTCTGCGAATGCCAATAAACTGCTGGCTGGCGGATCGATCATCGTGTTGGTAGTCATCCTTCATAACCTCTGCGGATTAAGTCTGGGCTATCTTATAGGTCGCCTTCTCGGTTTTTCAGAGGCAAAGAAGAGAGCCATCTCCATCGAGGTCGGCATGCAGAACTCAGGACTGGCAAGCAGCCTGGCAACCATCCATTTTGCCGCTTACCCGCTGGCCACCATCCCCGGGGCCATCTTCAGTGTATGGCACAACCTCTCCGGAGCAGCCGTAGCCTATCTGTATTCTAATAGATGTAAGAACGAAAAATGATTCGGTTAACAACGATAATTGCTTCTATCGTGATGATGAATACATGTAACGGACAGATGAAGGTGAGACCTGCGACGCAGGCGAACCGGTTTTATACAGGCGATGCCAGAGCACTGAGCGTGGAGGTGGACAGTTTCCTGGCGCTTCATGCCAACGACCAGCAATACGAGCATGTGGCAGCCCTGATTGTGCCTCATGCGGGTTATTATTTCTCGGGCAACGTGGCGGCTGCGGCCTATCGGGCAATCCCCGACGGCAAAAAGTACAAACGGATTTTCCTGCTGGGACCGAGTCATCATGAATGGCTCGACGGGGCATCGGTAAACACAGCGTTCGACTGTTATGCTACCCCATTGGGCGAGGTGAAGGTTGACGTTGAGACCGCACAAAAACTGATAGCTGCAGATCCTGTTTTCAGCTATCAGCCCAAGGCACACGACAGAGAGCACTGTCTGGAAGTGCAGCTACCATTCTTGCAGAGGCGACTGGATGAGGTACCGCCTATCGTACCTATTATTATATCTACAAACGACTTCCTTAAGCTGAAACGGATGGCCGAGGTGCTGAAGCCGTATCTTTCGGAGGAGAACCTGTTTGTGGTAAGCAGCGATTTTTCGCATTATCCGAAATATGAGGATGCCTGCGAGGTAGATGCCAGAACGGGCAAGGCGATAGAGACTGGCGACGTGGAGCAGTTTATCGCTGTACTTGGAGAGAATGCCAGCAGTGGGGTCCGTAATCTGGCTACGAGTGCCTGTGGGGAACTGGCCATTGCCACACTGATGCTGATGATGGACGGTCAGTACGAGGTGAAGCATCTGCTGTATCAGAACTCAGGGGATATCGACAACCACGACCCTAGCAGAGTTGTGGGCTATCATGCCTTTGCAATCGTTCGTGGCGCATCACAGACGTTTTCGTTGTCGGATAATGAGAAGCGGATGCTGAAAGAGATTGCGCTGACGAGTATTCAGGATTCGCTTGACGGCAAACGGATAGCTGAACCCAAGGAACTGACAAAGACGCTGGAATCAAAGTGCGGTGCCTTTGTGTCGCTGCATAAACACGGACGGCTTCGCGGGTGTATCGGACACTTCGGGGAGAATGTGCCCCTGCATGAGATCGTGGCAGAGATGGCCCGTTCAGCCGCCTTTGAAGACCCACGGTTTATGCCAGTTACGAAGGAGGAACTGAACGATATCGACATCGAGATTTCTGTGCTCACACCCATGCGGCGCATCCAGAGTCTGGATGAATTCGAGCTCCATCGTCACGGCATCTATATCCGCAAGGGCTTCCGTAGCGGCACGTTCCTGCCACAGGTAGCCGACGAGGTAAACTGGACGAAGGAGGAGTTTGTGGGTCACTGTGCACAGGATAAGGCAGGCATCGGCTGGGACGGCTGGAAGGATGCAGAGTTGTATGTGTATGAAGCAATCGTATTCTAATGGAGTGCAGCTATTATAGAACACTGGATGATGGTCGGGTGGAGTGTCAGCTCTGTCCCCATCACTGCCATATTGCGAACGGCAAGACAGGCATCTGTCGGAGTCGGCGCAACGAGGACGGTGTGCTCAGAAGCTTAGTCTATGGCAAACCCTGTTCGCTGGCCATCGACCCCATCGAGAAGAAGCCGCTTTACCATTTTCATCCTGGCACCAAGTGCCTCTCCATAGCCTGCACGGGCTGCAATTTCCGATGTCTGAACTGTCAGAACCACGAGATCTCACAGGTGTCGCCATCCGACGTGGGGCACTATAACCTCACGCCTCAGGATGTAGTGGCGCTCTGTCGGGAGCACCACTGTCCAGGCATCGCCTATACCTACACGGAGCCGCTCACGTATCTGGAATATATCGTGGACACTGCACAGCTGGCACGTGAAAACGGCCTTTGGAACATTCTCGTCACGGCGGGCTATGTGTGTCAGGAGCCCCTGAACGACCTGTTGCCCTATCTCGATGCTGCCAACATCGACCTGAAATCATTCTCAGACAGCATCTACCAACATGTGAGTGGCGGACATCTGCAACCCGTACTCGACACCATTCTGGCGATGCACGATGCAGGCGTGTGGATAGAGCTGACAAACCTCATCATCCCTGGCATCAATGACGACCTTCAGATGATTCGCCAGATGTGCCGCTGGATCGTGGATAACGGCCTTGCCGACCAGCCGCTGCACTTCAGCCGCTTCTTCCCGCGCTATCGGATGGAGAACTTTCCACCGACGCCCGTCTCCACCCTAAACGAAGCCAAGGAGATTGCACTTGAAGAAGGCATCAAGCATGTATATTTAGGAAATGTAACAACACAACGAACATAACCAACAACAATATGGAAAAGAAAAGAACAACTCCAGCGATGATTACAGAACTGCAGCCGAACGAGATCTTCGTGTTTGGCAGCAATCTGCAGGGAATGCACGGCGGCGGGGCGGCACTTATCGCCTACCGCAAGTTTGGGGCTATCATGGGTCAGGGCGTGGGTCTGCAAGGCCAGAGCTATGGCATTCCCACGATGCAAGGCGGCGTAGAGACCATCCGTCCGTATGTCGATGAGTTTATCACCTTCGCCAAGGAGCACCCTACCCTCACCTTCCTCGTGACCCGCATCGGCTGTGGCATCGCAGGATTCACCGATGAGGAGATCTCGCCCCTGTTCGAGAAGGCTCACGAAGTGGAGAATATCATACTGCCACCCAATTGGTAATGAAAAAGATCTTGTTCCTACACGGATTCTATGCCAGTGGCCAGTGCATACCAGCGGTGGCATTGTGCGAGGCTTTCACTGGGCGTGCGGAAGTGATAACGCCCGACTTGCCGATGCACCCCAAGGTAGCTGTCAGATTCATCCACGAGTTGATAGAAGCCGAGCAGCCAGACCTTCTGATTGGCAACAGCTGCGGGGCTTTCTATGCTCAGATGGTGGCTCCCGTTGTAGGCATTCCGGCCTTACTGGGCAATCCGCACTTCAGGATGACGGACTTTCTGAAGCAGCGCATCGGCGAGCATCAGTACAAGTCACCGCGAAAGGACGGCAATCAGAACTTCGTCATCGATGAAGCCTTGATTGATGAGTTTGCCGAGATGGAGGCCATCCAATTTAACACCTGCAATCCTGACTTCCAAGATCGTATCTGGGGCTTGTTCGGCGAACACGACACGCTGGCGCATTTCGAGCCGCTCTTCTTGCAGCACTACAGCCGCTCGTTCCACTTCCCCGGCGGTCATACCCCAACGGCAGACGAAGTCCGCGACTGGTACGTGCCGTTGGCAGAAAAGCTCCTCAATATTTAGCAAATATGAAAAAGATTTTGATGACAATGATGTTGGTCATCGCAGTGGTGACGACATCGGGAATGACCAAAAAGCAGTTGTTTGACTTCGGCTGGCAGTTTACACATGATGGAACGACGCAGACCGTGGATCTGCCGCACGACTGGGACATCTTCGAAGGACCCAATGCTGGCAAAGGTGCTACGGGCACTGGCGGAGGATGGTTCGAGGCTGGCAAGGGCGAGTATCGTAAGACATTCAAAACACCCGACGACGAGATAGTCAAACTTCACTTCGAGGGCGTGTATCAAAAAGCCGAGGTCTATGTCAACGGACAGAAGGCGGGTCAGCATCACTATGGCTACACGCCTTTCACCGTCGATATGACACCTTATCTTTATAAGGACAAACGCGAAAATGAGGTTATCGTAAAAGTCGACAATTCCGAACAGCCTAACTGCCGCTGGTATAGCGGTTCTGGCATCTACCGCCATGTATGGCTTGAAACGATGCCCGCACTGCACATTGCCGAGAACGGTGTCTTCGTCACCACACCAGAGGTGAGTGCCGACCAGGCACGGGTACAGGTGGATGTGACTGTGCAGAATGAGTCGCAGGCCGACCGCAACGCCACCGTTGTAGTGGGCAGCGCTCAGTTGATGGTAGCTGTGAAGGCTGGTGAGAGCAAGAGCGTAAGCACCACTTTCTTCGTCAAGGATCCACGCCTGTGGTCACCCGAGACTCCGACACTCTATGAGACGAAAGTAGAACTGAAGGAAGCAGGCAACATCATCGACAACGCAACAGCGAAATACGGCATCCGCACGTTCTCGTTCGATGCTGAGAATGGCTTCGTGCTCAATGGCAAGAAAGTGCTCATCAACGGTGCCTGCGTACACCACGACGACGGTGTGCTGGGAGCCCGTGCCTTCGACGATGCCGAAATCCGCAAGGTGCGCCAGATGAAGGAGGCAGGCTTCAACCTGATTCGTACCTCCCATAATCCCACCACCCGTGCCTTCCTCGATGCCTGCGACTCACTGGGTATGCTCGTCATCGACGAGGCCTTCGACGGCTGGCGCACACAGAAGAATCCCTACGACTACTCAACCGTCATCGACTCCTGCTTCCGTCAGGACATCCACGCGATGGTGCTGCGCGACCGCAACCACCCGAGTATCATCTCGTGGAGCATCGGCAACGAGGTCATCGAGCGCAAGGACATCCGCGTGGTCTATACAGCCCGACAGATGAAGCAGGCCATCCACGAACTGGACACGACGCGCCCCGTCACCGAGGCCCTTTGTGCCTGGGACAGCGACTGGGAGATCTACGACCCGCATGCTGAGGTGCTCGACGTGGCAGGCTACAACTACATGATCTTCAAGCACGCCTCTGACCATGAGCGCGACCCCAAACGCATCATCTGGCAGACGGAGAGCTATCCGCGCGATGCTTTCAGCAACTGGGCTGTAACCCACGATTTCCCATACGTCGTGGGCGACATCGTATGGACGGGCCTCGACTACCTGGGCGAGAGTGCTATAGGTCGCTATTATTATGAAGGAGAACGGCCGGGCGAACACTGGTTTGACGGTGGCTTCCCCGAATGGCACGGTGCCTACTGCGGCGATGTCGATATCACTGGCTGGCGCAAACCCATCAGCCACTATCGCGAGATGTTATGGCATAAAGATACGCCACTCTACATGGCTGTGAAAGAACCGGATGGCTACCACGGCGAAATCAAGACAACGATGTGGAGCGTATGGCCCACATGGGAGTCGTGGACATGGCCCGGTTGGGAGGGTAAACCCGTCGAAGTGGAGGTATATACCCGTCAGCCCGAAGTAAAGCTGTATCTCGACGACCAGCTCATCGGCACAAAGCACGTAAACCGCGACACCGAGTTCAAGGCTGTCTTCTCAGTACCCTATAAGGCCGGCACCCTCCGTGCAGAAGCCGGTGGTGAGAGCGTGACACTGAAAACCGCCGGCGAACCAGCCCGACTGCGCCTCACCCCCGACCACACCGTGATGACTGCCGACGGCCAATCGCTTACCTTCGTCACCGTCGAAGTCCTTGACAAGCAAGGCGCACTCGTCCCCGAAGCCGCCATCCCCTGTGAGGCCAGTGTGAAGGGAGCTGGTACGCTGTTAGCCTTCGCCTCTGCCGACCTGAAGGACACAGAGCCCTACACCTCACCGCGTGTAAAAACGTGGAAGGGGCGCACCCTCCTTGTCGTCCGCAGCATGCAGAAGGGAGGTTCCGTCAACGTAACCATCAAGAGCTCGCTGCCAACCGTCAGCCTGTCACTAAAGAGCAAGTAACAAACCCACGTAGGTGGGGGATGTTGAGGTGACATCCCCCACCTACGTCATCTCGACAGATGTTTTTAAAGTCCGTCGTAGTCTGTGATGGCCTTGCGCCATTCGTCGGAAAACGGTATGGACTGCTTATGCTCCAGATCATACAGCACCAATATCGACAGGCATCGGCTCTTTACCTCCTGCGTATTGGTGTCAATGATTTCCTGTTCCAGATGGAAACTCTTATTGCCAAGTTTGACGGTACGGGTGCGAACGGCAATCCTGTCAGTGCCTTTTATTTGGGCAAAGAACTCTACCTCTATCTTCACCACAAAGATAGCATACTGATCCCAGTCGAAGCCTTTGCACACGGTGGAGACATAGTCAGTCTTTCCCGAGTCGTAGAACTGAAAATATATGGTATTGTTAACGTGCCCGAACTTGTCAACATCGTTGAAACGTATCTGAAGCGGCACCACATTATGAAATATGTTCATCTTAAACTATTGTTAATTTTGGGTGCAAAAGTACGAAAAATCGATTTGAAATCAGTAACTTTGCAAAGAAAATAGCGAGAAATAGTGCAACTTCTCGCATCATTCTAACGTCTAATAGATAGAAACTTTTAAAAAGAAACGATTATGATACTCTCAACAACTCCACAAATTGAAGGTCACACTATCCGCGAGTACAAGGGTATAGTGACAGGTGAAACCATTATTGGTGCTAACATGTTCAAGGATCTGTTTGCTGGCATCCGCGACATCGTAGGTGGTCGTGCAGGCGCATATGAGAAAGTACTTGCCGAAGCCAAGGATACTTCCATACAGGAGATGATGCAACGTGCCCAGGCCATGGGAGCCAACGCCATCGTAGGCATTGACATCGACTATGAGACTGTCGGAGCCAATGGCTCGATGCTCATGGTTGCCACTAGCGGAACGGCAGTTGTAATCTAAACTCCCTGGGGGTCATGCCCTTCATGCGGTTGAAGAAGCGGGCGAAGGTGGTGACTTCAGCGAAATGGAGCTGTTCGGAGATCTGGGTGACATGGCGCTGCCCCCGTTGCAAGCAGCCAAAGGAAAAGTTCAATAAGGCATAGGACGGCTTCGCGACAGAATTCAACAAAAGTTAAATCCCAAGGCAAATTCGTACTGCTTTGGTTTTTTTTGTTTAACTTACCATCAGTTATATAACCAAAAACTATTCGATTATGAGAAAATTGTTTTTCTGCCTTATGGCAATGATGGGTGTGCTGACCCTTTCTGCACAATGCGAGCTTGGCTCGGGAATGAGTGTTTATGATTTCACAGTGAAGGACGAAGCAGGCAAGGACGTGTCGCTCTCCGAGTACAAGGGTAAGGTGCTATTGATTGTGAACACCGCTACCCGATGCGGATTCACACCACAGTACAAGGAACTGGAAGCACTCTATGAGAAGTATGCAAAGGACGGCTTCGAAATTCTGGACTTCCCTTGCAATCAGTTTGGCGAACAGGCTCCTGGTACGATTCAGGAGATTCACCAGTTCTGCACGGCCAACTTCGATATCCAGTTCCCACAGTTCGACAAGATTGATGTGAACGGAGCCAACGAGCATCCTCTCTACACTTATTTGAAGGCACAAAAGGGTTTCGGTGGCTTTGACACCAACGATCAGCGAGGCAAGTTTATGGACGATATGCTCCGTAAGCGCGATGCCGATTTCGACAAGAAGAGTGACATCAAGTGGAATTTCACCAAGTTCCTTATCTCTCGCGACGGACGAGTACTGAAACGCTATGAACCGACAGACAAGATGAGCTGTATCGAAGCTGATTTGTTGATGGAATTAAATCATCGATAATTCTTTGCTTTTGCGTCCATTTCAGAGAGACGATCGAGGGCTGCAAGAAGCGTCTCGTCACGCTTGGCGAAGTGGAAACGGATTAGGTGATTCACATCCGAGCGGAAGAAACAACTACCAGGCACTGCCCCTACTCCAACATGCTCGGCTAGCCACTCGCAGAAGTGGAGGTCATCTTTTACGCCGTACTTTGAAACATCGAGCAGCACGTAATAGGCTCCTTGCGGGTCAGTGAACGAGAGCCCAAACTGGCGCAGACCGTCGCAGAAGAGCTGCTTCATGTGGGTGTAGTGCGCCTGAAGTTTGTCATAGTAACTGTCAGGGAAACACAGGCCAACGGTGGCAGCCTCCATCAGGGGAGCCGCTGCGCCGACAGTCAGGAAATCATGTACCTTCTTCACACGATCGATGATGCGCTCAGGAGCAATAACATAGCCCAGACGCCAGCCCGTGATGCTGTAGGTTTTCGAAAGCGAACTACATGAGATGGTACGCTCCCACATGCCGGGCAGCGTGGAAATATAGACATGCTTGTGAGGGGCATAGACGATATGCTCGTACACCTCGTCGGTGATAACATAGCCGTCGTAGTGTATCACGATATCAGCTATCTGCTGCAGTTCCTCGCGGGTAAAGACCTTGCCACAGGGGTTCGACGGGTTGCACAGCACCAGCGCCTTGGCTCCCTCTCTGAATGCATCCTCAATCAGGTTGGCATCGAATGTATATGTCGGCGGAACAAGAGGAATATAGACAGGCTCAGCCCCTGTGAGAATCGTATCGGCAGTATAGTTCTCGTAGAACGGCGAGAAGATGGCTACCTTATCACCGGGGTTTACCACAGTCATCATTGCTGCCATCATTGCCTCAGTTGAGCCGCACGTAACGACAATGTTCTTGTCGGCATCTATCGGCAGGCCTGTCCAACGGCTCTGCTTCTTGGCCAGTGCCTCACGGAAGTTCTGCGCTCCCCAAGTGATGGCATACTGATGAGGTCCGGAAGTTGCAATCTCTGCCAGCCTATCGGTAATTTCCCGTGGCGGGTCGAAGTCAGGGAATCCCTGCGAGAGGTTGATGGCCTCATAGCGGTTGCTGATGCGAGTCATGCGCCGGATGATAGAATCCGTAAAACCTGCTGTGCGTGTAGATAGTGGTTTCATTTCACTTAACAATCTCTTCAATAGCCTTACGTTTCTTCTCTTTTAATTCATCTGCAGCATAGCCGATGGGAATAAGCACAGCAGAGGGAGCTAACCGGACACATTCCATTATGTAGTCCAGCTTTTCCTGTTCAACACGCTTCTCCTGATAGCTTCTACAGCTATATCTTGCTTTAACTAATTCAAGTAAGTTCATTGTCATCACTGTTTATTTGTGAATACTACAGGCATATTGGCCTCTTTCCATGCAAGGATGCCACCTTTGAGGTTTACACACTTATAACCGACGTCTGCCAACTTTCCGGCAGCATTAGCAGAGCGGCGACCACTACGGCAATAGATGGCAATAGTCTTATCTTTCGGAAGTTTCGCCTTAGCCTGTTCCACGAAGTCGCTTTGGAACTGGTCGATAAGGATTGCTCCCTTGATATGACCATCGGCAAACTCATCGGCCTTACGTACGTCGAGGATTACTACGTTAGAGTCTGCTATCAATTCGGCAAACTCCTTCACATCATAATCTTCAAAATTCTGGCTGCAAGCCGTGTTCAGCCCAAGGACAGCCAATAAAAGGGTTAAAATCTTTTTCATATATTTCCCATTGTTTATAAATTAAACTTTTGTTAAAACTTGGCACAAAGGTAGCAAAAATTCTTCATTTTTCCGTACCTTTGCCAATAAATTTGCGTAAACGGGCTACAATACAATGAAGATTATAGACGAACAGTTATTGAACGGACTGGCTGAAGAAGCCAAAAAGTCGCCGAGGCTAAGGAAGAACTACAACTTCCATCAGAGCCTTCAGGACAAGTGCCACCGATTCCTCAATGCTTTGGAACCAGGCACATTTATCCCAGTGCATCACCATCCCGACAAAGACGAGACCTTTGTGATTCTGAAAGGAAAGGTTCGCGTGACAACCTACAATGACGAGGGTGAGATAGTGAACTCTTGCGTCATCAGTCAGGAGAGCGGTCACTACGGCGTGGATATTCCTAAGAACGTCTGGCACGGGTTGGAGTGCCTGGAGCCCAGCGTTCTGTTGGAGTGCAAGGCAGGGCCATTCGTAGAACATGAGGTAGACGGAATCCTGGAAACAAAGCCCACCAAGGACATCTATTTTGCAGGTGGTTGTTTCTGGGGAACAGAGCATTACTTCAAGCAGATCGAGGGCGTGGCCATTACAGAAGTGGGATTCGCCAATGGACACACGGAGAACCCGACGTACAAGGAGGTCTATACCGACACGACAGGCTTTGCAGAGACCGTCTTTGTGAGGTTCTATCCCGATGTGGTGAGCCTCGAATTCCTGTTACAGATGTTCTTCAAGGCCATCGACCCGACCAGTCTCAACAAACAGGGACACGACGAGGGTACTCGCTATCGCACTGGTGTTTATTATACCGATCCTACGGATTTGCTCGTCATCGAGAAGGTTTTTACCGAAGAGCAGAAGAATTATCAGCAGCCCTTGGCCGTTGAAAAACTGCCTCTGCAAAACTTCTACACAGCCGAAGAGTATCATCAGGACTACCTTGACAAGAATCCTGATGGCTATTGTCATTTGCCTCAGTCACTATTTGAGTTTGCAAGGAAGGTTAAGGCTGCGAACGGCTACTGAAGTTGATGCGCACGCCCTTGTCATCGACCATCATGTCCATGCCACCATTGTTGCCGTTGCTGACGGTCGGCTGGCGCTCGCCGTCGAAGAGATACTTGATCTGGCCCTTGTAGTTTCGCATGCTGTTTGGGACGAGAGGCATGTCGCCTGCATTCAGATAGACCTCGGGGAAAGGTCCTACCCCACCCGCATGGTCGCCGTGGGCATGGGTCAGCATCATGGTGACGGGCTTGGACGTTATCTTCGCTACAATCTTGTCCAGCCCGGGAATAACCGTTCCTGCATCTATCAGGATTGCTCGGTCGTTTCCTTCAACGAGGTAGAGCGACTCATTATAGACGCGATGTCCGTTCCCTATCCAAGTATGCTCATCGAGCTGGCGGAATACCACTTCATCATCCTGATAAAACACTTTGCCGCGAAGATCACGGCTGTTGATTTCGGTTTCCTGCGCCCCGACCGTAAGAGGCATCAGGCTAAGCAGCATGGCTGCGAGAAAAAAACTTTTGTACGTCATCGTTTATCTAATATAATGGGTTTCTGTTAACTCTTCCTGAATCTTCGGTGGTAATGTTGTCATAACTGTCATCAAAGAAATAATAATTCGTTTCATTGCCATATTGTTTAGTTTAGTATTACTGCAAATCCTTATTCCCAACTTTTTGTTGCAAATATAGTGATTATTCTCGGATTTTGTGTAAATTTGCAAAGAAATTTTGCGAAAACAGGCTGCATCTCGGCAAAAAGGCTCGATGGCATTCCTCACATTAAAATGACTTGGAGCAAGCAGAGAACCGAACCGTCACCGTGATGCCTCCAATTCTTGAAGGGTTAACTTCTCCACAGAGTGTTCGATGATACGTATCAGTTCCTCGCACCGATAGTCATCTGACTGATATTTATGAAAACTGGTGCTCACCGTTTTCTTGTATGCCATAGTTCTTAATTTGTCATTAGTATGATTACACCGCTGATGTGTTACCAATCAGAAAATAGGTCTGGGCCATTGCCATATAGTGTTCCTTCGTCGGCTCACTTTGGATGAAGTAAAGCACGGCAGGCGGGCCTTGCATGCCAAAGAAACCGCCCATCAGTCCGCTGAGCGTTCCTGCGCAAACTTGCACTTTCTTCGTCGTTCTTGCTCTGGCAAGCGAACAAGTTCTAGCGGGCAGTTTTATGCCCTGGCTAAACAGCATGAAGTAGATACTAATCAGGATGAGTGCCACACCAAGAATACGTCGTAAGATGTGGTCTTCGATACGTGTCAGGGCAAATATGGCAATGGTCGAGACGATGATAAACGTCAGCAGAATCGGCCAAAGCCGCTGCCAAGTGACGTAACTTCGCAATCGCCATACGATAGCTGCAGAAGTCGTGATAGCCAACAGTCCTGAGAGGGTTGTGGCCTCCCCATACGTTGGCATGAGGAATGGCAGCATCGTCATGATGAAGATGCCGAAGCCGAAACCCGTGGTGCGCTGGATGAAACTCGCACCGATGCTCAGCAGAAATATATAGAGGACAATGCTACTCAAATCCTAAACTATCCTAATAATCGCTGCAAAGGTACGAAAAATATAGGATTTTTGACTACCTTTGCCTTTCGATTTAATAAGAATTAAAGAATTACCTTTACGGGCACGGATTTGTGTATAGTGAGAAGCAGAAGCAGTTCCGTCCGATAGGATATGATAAAGTAACAAGATGATAACAAAGGATAGTATTGAAGCGGTTTCAGAAGGACATCACCAAGGCTGTTGAGATACTTGAAAAGATGCTATAACGATTATGGAGAATAATGCTCTGATGCACCAACGCCTCGAACCCGGCACGAAAGAGGCTTTCAATGGCTATGTGGCCTGCCTGCACCAGCTCTACCTGTTTGGAGCCGCCATGCAGTTGAAGCGTATGGGATATCACATGACAAAGATGAACTGATATGATGTCTATTGACACAACCAATATGTGCTCCCACCTGCAGAAGAAGCTATTCGAAGAGGATGGCATATATCATTCTCTATGGATAGCCATGCAGGATGATCCAGAATTAACTGCTGCAGTCCGCTCTCGCCAACTACATATCTATCGCAATGGTAAAAAGGTATTGGTGCTGGCAGGCAAGTCTGCACCAAAGATCATCAGAGAAGACTCTATTTGTGAGCTTTTACAAATTGAGCGTATCAAGTGGATGGAGCATCGCTTCAATAATGCCTTGGTTGCCATCATGGATGGATCTGCTGATTCACTGAAGGCTATCAAAGAGGAGGTTGCCGAACTCAGCAAATACTATGGCAGTGAGTTGTGGAAACAGGACTTTGCTGCTGATGAAGCAGGGAATCTTCCCCCAGACCTCAAACGCGGAGTACTATCAGAAGATGGTATTTGGAATCTGCTCTCTGACTATCGTGAAGCGAGGGCAGAGCCAAACTCGTTTGAGCTATGCCGAGCGCAAGCAGGCTCGACCGAAGGTCAAGTGGAAGGCCAAGCAAGGCAGCTGGCGCATATCGGAAGCATCCTTGCTGATGCTTGCAGTCATCGGAGGCACTATCGGAGCTTTGCTTGGCATGCAAGTATGGCGCCACAAGACGATGCATTTAAAGTTCAAGTATGGCC